>VAYE01000314.1 GCA_005883235.1 Actinomycetota bacterium | reverse complement strand
GTTCCGGACCGAGCTTCCGGTCGAGGACTACCACACCATCGCGGGCTTCGTCTTCGGCCAGCTCGGACGGGCGCCGCAGGCGGGCGACGAGGTCTCCCACGACGGCCTCGTCTTCCGCGTCGAGGAAGTCGAAGGCCCACGGATCGACAAGCTGGCTGTCACGTTCGAGCGGCGGCGCGAGGAGCGGGAGCGCGACGAGGAGGCCGGCGCGCAGGAGTCTTAGGCGAGCGCCTGCTCGAGCGCAGAGCGCGCGCTCTCGAGCACAGGCTCGCCGTGCGAGACGAGGAGTCGCTCAACCGGCAGGTCGAGGAGCGGACGCAGCGCGTCCTTCAGCACGGTGAGCGTCCCGCCTTCCAGCCAGCTCTCCGGGCACAGCCGAACGCCTCCGCCCTCGGCGCCGAGCACGACGTCTCCGAAGACGAGCGCCCCGTGCTCGGGGATCCAGAGGATCGTCTCGTCGAAGGCGACCGCGGGATAGGCCTCGACTCCGTCGGGCAGCGGGCCGCCGGTCTCCGCGCCGTAACGCTCGGCGATAGCGTCCGCGCTCCGTGCGTGCCAGTGCACGGTCACGAGGATGCGGACGGGCTTCCCGGCGCGCTCGACGTCGCGGTCGAGAGCGCGCCAGAAGCGCTCCTCGTCCTCGGGCGGCACGAGCGGGTCGACGAGCACGACCGCTCCGGGCGCCTCGTAGTACACGGACCCGACCTCCTGCTCCCAGCCGTTCGGGCCGCCCTGCTCGGGCTTCCAGTCGGGGTGGAGGCCGGTCCAGCGCCAGAGACCGGCCCCAAGCTCCTGTACGACCATCGGCGGCGATCGTACTCGGCGACAATCCGATCACGAACAGCGACCGAACAAGTTGCGAACGAGATAGGAACCGAAAGGAGCAGCATGAAACGCACACCTCTCGCTCTTGCCGCCGTCGTGGCCAGCGTCGCGTTCGCCGGGTCCGCATCGGGCATGTCCGCTAATCGTCTCGTCGGCTCGACCGGACCGGACAGCGCGATGAACATCACGCTCAAGAAGGGCACGACCAAGGTCACGAAGCTCAAGCACGGCAAGTACACGATCGTCGTCAAGGACATCGCGGCGACGCACAACTTCCACCTGACCGGACCCGGCGTGAACAAGAAGACCGGTGTCGCCTCCAAGGGCACCGTGACCTGGACCGTGACGCTCAAGAAGGGGACCTACAAGTACCAGTGCGACGTCCACGCGTCGCTTGGGATGAAGGGATCGTTCAAGGTCACGTAAGGTTCCGGTGATGAAGGTCTTCGCCGCAGTCGTCCTCGCGGCGCTCGCAGCCACCGGAGCTGCGATCGCCTCGCAGCACATGTGATCAAGACCAAGCGCGCCGCGAGCAAGCTGCCCGTGAAGGGGACGCGTGCGGTCGAGACCGGGCGCGTCGGCAAGATCGCGCCCTTCGGCCCGGGCCAGACGAAGAAGCTCACGCTGACCCTCAAGCCCGGGCACTACGCGCTGATCTGCAACCTGCCGGCCCACTACAAGACCGGCCAGCACGTCGACTTCACCGTCAAGTAGGGCCTAGTCGAAGCTCCTCGATCCGGCCGTCTTCGATCCGGAAGGCGGCCAGATCACCCGTACGCAGCGAGAGGATCAGGTAGGGGCGCCCACCCCAGAGCCCGATGTTCTCGACGTCGGTCTTCGAGGGCCGCGGCGGCGAGGAGACGTGCGAGTGGAAGACGCCGAGCTCGTACCCCTCGTCCTCCAGGAAGAAGTCGAGCGGGTCTGACGGCTTGAGCTCGAAGCGGTACGGGCTCGCGGCCACGTTCTCGGCGGGGAGGTAGCGCTCGGCCACCCCGTCGCGGAACGCCACCAGACCGCACGCTTCGTTCGGCGCCTCCGCCTCGGCGTGGGCCACGAGGGCGGCGCGCACCTCGCCCGGGATCACCACCAGACGTTTCGCTCCATCGAGCGCTCGACGTCCGGCGAGTCCCAGAAGTCGGCCGAGAGGTACTTCCAGCCGCCGTCGGCGAGGACGCACACGACGACGCCCTCGTCGAGCTCGGCGGCGAGGCGCCGGGCCACGTGGACGACGGCTCCGGCGGAGACGCCCGCGAAGATCCCCTCCCGATCGAGCAGCGCGCGGACCCCGGCGACCGACTCCTCGTTCGAGACGAGGAGCTTCCGGTCGAGCTTCGCCAGGTCGAGGATCGGCGGCACGTAGCCGTCCTCGAGCGACCGGAGCCCCATCACCGGGTCGCCGGGGAGCGGCTCCGCGGCCGCGACCACGACGTCGGGAAAGCTCTCGCGCAGCCGGTCGCCGGCGCCCATCAGCGTCCCGCCTGTGCCCAGGCCCGCCACGAGCACGTCGACGCGGTCGAGGGCCTCGGCGATCTCCGCGCCTGTGCCCTCGTAGTGGGCCTGCGGGTTCGCCTCGTTTCCGTACTGGAACGGCATGAAGAAGGACGGGTCTCGCTCGGCCAGCTCGAGGGCGAGGCGGACGGCCCCGTTGGAGCCCTCTTTTCCCGGTGAGAAGACGAGCTCGGCCCCGTAGAGCGCGAGCAGCCGCTTCCGCTCGTCGGTCGCGTTCTCCGGCATGACGCACGTGAGCGGATACCCCTTGAGCTTCGCCACGAGAGCGAGGGAGATGCCCGTGTTCCCGCTCGTCGGCTCGAGGAGGCGCCGCCTTGGCTCGAGCTCCCCGGAGGCCTCGGCAGCGTCGATCATCGCCTTGGCGACGCGGTCCTTGATCGAGCCGGTCGGGTTCTGACCCTCGAGCTTCGCGTAGAGCCGGACCGAGGGCTTCGGGGAGAGGCGGGCGAGCTCGACGAGCGGCGTGTTGCCGATCAGTTCGAGGATGTCCACACGTAGACCGTCGGGGTCCCAGAGGTCGTCCTCGATCATGCGCTCGCGCCACTCCGAGCCGAGCTCGTCCACCGAGCGGAGCAGGAGGCCGGCGTCGCTCGCCGCAGCCTCGACGTGCGCGCGGTCGAAGCTCTCGATCGCCATCGCATCGACGAGCTCTGCTCGCTCGCGCGGCTCGAGCCGCGCGGTCGGGAGCGTCACGTACGCGACCAGCGCGCCGCCGTGGCGCAGCACCCGGGCGCATTCCGCCAGGCCGCGCCTCACGTCGACGTGGACGAGCACGTCGCGGCACCAGATCCAGTCCACCGAGGCGTCCGCGAAGGGCATCGACTCGATCGGCGCTTCGACGACCTCGATCTCGCTCGTCAGCTCCGCTTCGGCGATCGCTTTGCGTGCCAGCTCGCAGTGGAGCGGCACCGGATCGAGCGCGACCGCACGCAAGCCGTGCTCGCGCACGAGCCTGATCGCGTGACGCGCGTCGCGTGCGCCGACGTCGACGACGAGGTCGCCCGCCCGCGGCCCGAGCGCCGCGAAGGCGTCGAAGAGCGAATCGATGCCGCGAGGCTCGAGGCTGCGCTGCAGCGCGTCACGCAGCTCCGAGTCGCCGGCCCAGAGCTCGTAGAGCTCCTGGACCGTGGGCATCAGCCGCCGGCCATCGCCGGCAGCAGGATGACGGTCGATCCGTCGTCCACGCGTGTGTCGAGACCGTCGAGCGTCCGGACGTCCTCGCCCTCGACGTAGACGTTCGCGAACTCGAGCTTCCTCTCGAGAGTCGGGAAGCGCGCCATCAGGTCGTCGAGGAGGTCGCGCACGGTCTCGCCGTCCGCGAGCACCTCACGCTCGCCGCGTGTGTCCTCGCGCAGGGTCGGCGGGATGCGGACGACGCTCACGCGTGCACAGGAGCCGGCCGACGAGCGGCTCGCCGATCCCGAGCGCGAGCTTGAGCGCCTCGTTCGCCTGCAGCGAGCCGATCACGCCGGGCAGGACGCCGAGGACGCCGCCCTCGGCGCACGACGGCGCCAGCTCGGGCGGCGGCGGCTGCGGGAAGAGGCAGCGGTAACACGGGCCGGAGCCCGGCTTGAAGACCGTGACCTGGCCTTCGAAGCGGTAGATCGAGCCGTGGACGACGGGAATCCCGTGCCACACCGACGCGTCGTTCACGAGGTAGCGCGTCGGGAAGTTGTCGGCGCCGTCGACGATCACGTCCCAGCCCTGACCGAGGATCCGGTCGACGTTCTCGGAGGTCAGCCGCTCGCGGAAGGTGACGACGTCGACGTCGGGGTTCAGGCCCTCGATCGTCGCCCGGGCCGAGTCGACCTTCGGCGTGCCGAGATCGCCCGTCGCGTGGACGACCTGGCGCTGGAGGTTCGACTCGTCGACGACGTCGGCGTCCACGATCCCCAGGCGGCCGACGCCGGCGGCCGCAAGGTAGAGCGACGCGGGCGAGCCGAGTCCGCCGGCGCCGATCATGAGGATGCGCGACTCGAGCAGCTTGAGCTGCCCTTCCTCGCCGACCTCGGGGATCAGCAGGTGCCGGCTGTAGCGGGTGCGGCGCTGCGGGTCGAGCGCGCGATCGACCTGGATCGGGAAGCCGTTTCGCTTCCACTCCGTGAAGCCGCCGTTCAGCGAGCTGACGTCCTCGTAGCCGAGCTCGCCGAGCGTCCGGGCCGCGAAGGCCGATCGCTCGCCGACCGAGCAGTAGACGACGACCGGCCGCTCGCGATCCGGCGTGGCTTTCTCGACGCGCGACTCGAGTGAGCCGCGCGGAATGTGGACCGCGCCGGGAATGTGCCCTTCGTCCCACTCGTCACGGCGCCGGACGTCGACGACGAGCGGTCGTTGCGGGCCCTCGAAGAGCTCGCGCGCCGTCTCGGCGTCGATCTCGTCGATCTCCGCCTTGACCTGTCGCAGCAGCTCTCGGTAGCCGGCCATTGGTATCGAAAGTATAGCGACGGTATCGTCGCCGGTCGTGAGCCCGCGGACCAGAGTCGCCCTCGTCGTCGCCGTCCTGGCGGCGGCCGCCGCGGGGACCACCCTCGGCGTGACCGTCCTCATCTGGGGCGGCGATTCGCACGCCGCCCGGCAACCGGTCGGCCTCCGCGCTGGCGCCCCGCCCTTCCTCCTCGACGAGCTCGGCGTCCGGATCGATCCCGAGGCGCGGA
>VAYE01000202.1 GCA_005883235.1 Actinomycetota bacterium | reverse complement strand
CTAGGAACCGGAGCGAAACGCACGCGGGTCGACCGGTCGTTTCAGACGGCCGCACCGGCTAAGCCCGTGCGGCCTGATGTCGGCACCGCGAGCGGTGCCTAGCCGGCGACGGCCTGCATCTCGCGCAGCGTCGCCAGGCGCCTGAGCGTGTCGAGCTCGATCTGGCGGACGCGCTCACGCGTCAGCCCGAGCCGGCGCCCGATCTCCTCGAGCGTCTTCGGCTCGGCGTCGTACAGCCCGTAGCGGAGCTCGAGGACGCGCCGCTCGCGCTCCGGCAGAGAGGACAGGGCCTGCGAGAGCGCCTGGCTGCGGAGCGAGACCTCGACCTCGTCCTCGGGAAGGGGCCCGTCGCCGGCCACGAAGTCGCCGAAGACCGCGTCTTCCTGGTCGCCGACCGGCTGGTCGAGGCTCGTCGAGGCCCGCGCTGCGGCCAGCACCTCGTGGGCCTGCTGGAGCGGAAGGCTCGCCTCCTCGGCGATCTCCTCGAGCGAGGGCTCGCGGCCGAGCTGCGTCCAGAGCAGTCGCTCGGCGCGATTCATCTTCTGGAGCCGCTCGACGATGTGGACCGGCATGCGGATCGTCCGCGCCTTGTCGGCGAGCGCGCGGGCCACGGCCTGTCGGATCCACCACGTGGCGTAGGTCGAGAACTTGTAGCCGCGGCGCCAGTCGAACTTCTCGACGGCGCGGATCAGGCCGAGCGTCCCCTCCTGGATCAGGTCGAGGAACGGCAGGCCCTGGTTGCGGTAGTTCTTGGCGATCGACACGACCAAGCGGAGGTTCGACTGGATCATCCGCTGCTTGGCCTCCTGGTCGCCGCGCTCGATCCGCTTCGCGAGCTCGACCTCTTGCGGCGCCGTCAGCAGCGCGTGGCGACCCGCCTCGCGCAGGAAGAGCTGCAGCGCGTCGGTCGTCGTCTCGTACGAGAGCTGCTGGATCAGCTGAGGCGGCGCCGGCTCGCGCTCCTTCTCGGCTTCGACGACCTCGATGCCGCGCTGGTCGAGCTCCCGGTAGAGCGCGTCGATCTCGAGCGCGTCCAGGGGATGAAGCTCGAGGAACTCGGCGAGGTCGGCCTGTCGAATCGAGCCCGTGGGCTCCGCACCCTCGATCAGCGTGCGGAGCTCCTCGTTCTCGAGGACGCTCTCGATCAGGTCCACCATGCCGCGCCGATTCATTCCCGCCTCTCTCGCAATGCCAAACCCGGGGCCGAGTCAACCCTACCCCAGCTTTTGCTCCATCGCAGCCCTTACTCGGGCGTGGGCGGCGGCGGTGGCGAGGTAGACGTCGGTGGCGGCGGCGAAGGTGGCGGCGACGTCGTTGGTGGGGGAGAAGGCGGTCGGGGTGGAGGTTTCGGGCGCGCCACGGTCGTGGTCTGCGGAGGCGGCGTCTGGGCGCTCGTCGTCACGGGCGTCGTCGTGATGGTCGCAGTCGGCGTCGCGGCGGGGGGGCTCGACGTCTGGAACCCGCCGCCCGAGACCTGCTGGCCGTGGTCGAAGGCGGGCGGGAAGTCCTGCACGGGCATGTTCGCGAGCGCCTGGCTCATGAAGTCGCGCCAGATCGAGGCCGGGATCGTCCCGCCGAAGACGGCCGGGTAGCCCTCGATGAACTGCATCGACACCTCTCCGTGCGGATAGCCCACCCAGACACAGGTGACGAGCTGCGGCGTGTAGCCGCAGAACCACGCGTCCTGGTAGTTCTCCGCCGTGCCCGTCTTGCCCGCCACCGGACGGCCGATCGCCGCGGCGGTGCCGGTGCCGTGCGTCACGACGCCCTGGAGCGCCGCGGTGATGAGGTCGGCGTCGTTGGCGGGCATGACCCGGTAGCCGGCCGGAAGCGCCTGGCCGAGGACCTTGCCGTTCGCGCCGCGCACCACCTCGAGCGACTCGGGCGAGTGCCGGACGCCGTGCGCCGCGATCGTGCCGTACGCGGAGGTCATCTCGAGCGGTGAGACCGGCTGCGTTCCCAGCGTGATCGAGCAGACCGCCTGGAGCGGAGACACGATCCCCATCCGGTGAGCCGCCCTCACGACCGCGTCCGGGCCGACCTTCACGACGAGCTGCGCGAAGATCGTGTTCACGGAGGCGGCGGTCGCGTCCATGAGGCTCATCGTCCCGGCGGACTCGTCGGCGGAGTTGCTGACGTCCCAGGGCTGGAAGTTCGTCGAGCAGCGCGGGTCCGTGATCAGCAGCGAGGGCGGGCCGTTGAACGTGGAGGAGAGCGAGATGCCCTCCCCGATCGCGGCCGCGAGCGTGAACGGCTTGAAGGCGCTGCCGGCCTGGCGGTGGCCCTGCGAGGCGAGGTTGAACTGGAGGCGCTCGCCACTCGGGACGTCGACCGCCATGGCCCGGATCTTCCCGGTGCGCGGGTCGATCGCGACGAGCGCCGCCGACGGGTCGGTCTTCGTGCGCAGGATGTTCTTCATCGCCAGCTCGGCGCTGTTCTGCAGGCGCGGGTCGATCGTCGTCCTCACGCGCAGGCCGCCGCTCCGCACCTTGCTCGCGCCGAAGGCGGCAACGAGCTGGTCCTCGACGTAGCTGAAGAAGTACGGCTGGCGGATGCGCGTGTAGATGCTTCCGGGCTTCAGGCCGAGCGGTCTCCGGGCGGCGCGCGCGTAGCGGGCGAAGGAGATGTAGCGCGAGGCGTACATCGCCGCGAGGACGTCGTTCCGCCGCGTCTTCGCGACCTTCGGCTGGTCGAAGGGGTCGTAGATGGACGGCGCCTGGGGGAGGCCGGCGAGGAGCGCCGATTGCGCGAGGGTGAGGCGGCTCGCACTCCGCGAGAAGTAGGTCTGTGCGGCCGCCTCGATCCCGTAGGCGTGATTGCCGTAGTAGACCTGGTTCAGGTAGGTCGCGAGGATCCGGTTCTTCGGCCACGAGGCGGCGAGCCTGAGCGCCAGGCACGCCTCCCTCAGCTTGCGCTGCAGGGTGCGCTGGTCGTTCCCGATGTAGAGGTTGCGGACGAGCTGCTGCGTGATCGTCGAGCCGCCCTGGGCGAAGGTGCCCTTCTCGATGTCGGTGACGGCGGCGCGGAGGATGCCCTTGTAGTCGAGACCGCCGTGCTGGTAGAAGCGCCGGTCCTCGATCGCGACCGTGGCCTTCGGCATCCAGGTAGACATGTCGCGGAGCTGCAGCGGCTGCCGGTTGCGCGACGACGGGATCGATCCGAGGAGCGAGCCGTCCGCGGCGAAGACGAACGAGTTCTCGCCGATGTGCAGCGGGCGGAGCGCGTTCAAGGAACAGGTCGACCGGACCGCGGCCTGACCGCCGAACGCGGCCGCGACGGCGATCGCGCCGGCGATCGCGAGCGGCAGGATGAGGAAGCCGAGCGCGACTCGGTGCGGAAGCCGATGCGCCTGCTGGCGCCGGCGGAGGCGCCGGCGCCGGATCCGCGGCGGCAGATCGTCCTCGCCGCCGGGCGGCGCCCAGAGGCCGTTCGCGCCGCCGTTCCCGTTCGGCGGCCCGAAGCCGTTCCGCTGCGTGCCGTTCGAGGGGACGAGCCGCGGCGCCGGACGCGCGCCTGAGCTGCGAGCGCCGCCGCGCCGCCGACCGAAGTGGGCGTGAGCGGCACGCCGCTGCTCGTCCGTCAGGACCCAGCGCCGTCCGCGCTGCGTGCGCGCGCGCGGGAAGGTCCGGCGAAGCCAGGCGCTGAGAGTGCTCGGATGGACTCCGAGCTCCCGAGCGAGCTCGGCGAGTGTCTGCTTGCGTTCAGGCGTGGGCGTCTCGCTGGTCCAGATCCCGGCGGACGCCGGGCATAGTCGGATCTTTCCACAGGAACGGCGGTAAAACCACGGCAGTACGCTGGCTCGGTGCCGTCCGTCTCGACCGTCGACTACCACACTGCGGGCGAGCCGTTTCGGATCGTCTCCGGCGGCGTGCGGCCGCTCCGAGGGCGAACGATCCTCGAGAAGCGGCGCGACGCGCTCGAAGGGCTCGACGACGTCCGCCGTCTGCTCGTCTGCGAGCCGCGCGGCCACGCCGACATGTACGGCTGCTTCGTGACGGAGCCGGAGGACGAGGGCGCCGACCTCGGCGTCGTGTTCTTCCACAACGAGGGCTTCTCGACGGCCTGCGGGCACGGGACGATCGCCCTCGTCACCTGGGCGCTCGAGACGGGCGTACTGCCCGCGCCGGACTCGGGCGAGGCGCGGGTCGTGGTGGACGTGCCGTCCGGCCGGCTGTCCTGCGTGGCGGTGTGCCGCGCGGGCTGAGTCGAGTCCGTCCGCTTCCGCAACGTGCCGTCGTTTGTGCTCGCGACGGGCCTCCGCGTCGGCGACGTGACGCTGGACCTGGCCTACGGCGGCGCCTTCTACGGTTCACTGGACGTCGCCGGGGTCGGTCTCCGGGTGCGCGCGGCCGACCTGCCGGCCCTCATCGCGCTCCAGCGCGAGCTCCGCCCGGCGATCGCGGCAGCGCTCGAGGTCGTCCACCCGCTCGAGCCCGAGCTCGAGGGGGTCTACGGGATCGTGTTCTACGAGGAGGAGCTAGGTGGGCCCGAGCTCAGCCAGCGCAACGTCACCGTCTTCGCGGACGGCGAGGTCGATCGCTCGCCGTGCGGGAGTGGGACCTCCGCTCGGCTGGCGCTCCTGCACGCGTCCGGGCGGATCGGCGTCGGCGAGGCGTTGCGCCACCTGTCGATCGTCGACACCGAGTTCGTGGGCCGCGTCGTCGAGACGACCGACGTCGCCGGGCATCCTGCGGTCGTCACCGAGGTGGAAGGCGCCGCGTACCTCACGGGGCGGCACGAGTTCGTCCTCGCCGACGGAGACCCGCTCGGGACGGGCTTCCTGCTTCGCTAGGCCAATGCACGATAACGGGTGTTATGTCAAGTTGGCTCTCGTGCTCTCGGCCCGGGCTATGGCCCTCCTCCTCCCCTGCGCACGGCGGTCGAGGGGGGCGCACGAGGTTTTCCACAGGTTGCACGATGGGCTGTGGAAATGTTGATAATTGAAAACTTCGCAAATTGCGACCTCGGCTGTTCGCAGGTCCTTGCATGACCCCTTGCGCCCCCCTAGTGTCCCGCTTGCGCCGAGCACGGAGCGCGAGTAGGTCGAAACCGATCCGACATCGATTCCGACTCGGACCTCGGGGGTAAGAAATGCGTATGTCTGACCACCGCGACGAGCCGCGGCTCTTCGGCGTCGTGCCGCCGCTCGCCACTCTCGGGCTCGGACTGGTCGCCTTGGTGCTCGGTGCGGTCGCGCTGGCCACGAGCCACTGGCTGCTCGGACTGGTCCTCATGGCGCTTGCGGTCGCCCTGAACGCGCTGTTCCTCGAGACGGCCCGCCGCTTCCGTCCGCACGATCCGGCGTCTCGGGCGACGGTGGGGCTCTCGGAGCGCGCGCGCGACTGGTCCGGCTTCGCCGCCGGATCCGCAGGCGCCTGGTCGCGCGCCGGCCGCGAGCTCCTGGCCGCCCGTAGGGAGCTGCGCGGGATCGGCAGGGAGCTCGTTCGCACACAGCTCGAGCTCGGAGGCGCCGCCTACCGTGGCGACGCCGACGAGACGGAACGGCTCCGCGAGCGGATGCGGCAGCTCGAAGAGCGCGCCCGCGAACGCGGGCTCCGGACGCACCGGGCGGTCGACGAGGCGCGGCAACGCGTCGACGAGGAGCGGCTCGCCATCCAGCCGACGGAGGTCGTGCGCCTCGACCGCGAAGACGTGCCCTAGGATCCGCTCGTGCACCTGCGGCCGCCCAGCATCGACCGCGGCGTCTCGGCCTTCATCTGGGCCGTGGGTCTCGGCATGTACGTCTACCTCGGCCTCGTCGCAATCGGCATGACACAGGCCGTCGCGGTGATCCTCGCCGGGCTCTCCTTCGGCGCGATCTTCCTCTTCGTCCGGATCTTCGGCGAGGAGGAGCTGCGTCAGCCGACGAGGTCGCGCGGCGACAGTCCGTGATCGCCGACGAGAGCGCCCAGTAGCAGCCGCGCGAGGCGGCTGCCGACGGCCTGCTCGAGCCGCGCGAGCGCGCGCGGCCGTGCGTCGTCGACGGGGTCGAACGCGGCGCAGTGCTCCAGGAGAAGCACCGCTCCCCGTCCGCTCGGATGCGGCTCGGGTGCAGCAGCGGCCATGCCCTTCTCCTATCGACCGGGCCGGTATCGCCGCTCATCCCTGACACGAGCGAGCCGCCCCGAAGGGCGGCTCGGCTGACGCGTGGAAGTGCGTCTATTCGGGCGTGCGGGCGCGAGGCGGCGCCTCGGGCGCCGGTGCTCCCGCGTACTCCCCGTCCTCGGCCTGCGGGGCCACGGTGCTCCGCTCGGCGCTGAGCGGCTCGTCCGCGGCGCGGCGCTCGTCGACCGGAGCCGGCGCGACGTCCGCGCGGCGATCGACCACCGCCTGACGGACGACCGGTCCGGTCGTGTCGAAGCTGAAGCCGAAGACGAGGCCCGCCCCGAAAGCGAGGACCGGGATGTACTTCATCACGTCGTCCACGAGACCGCGCACGTGGATGTCACTCGACCACGTGAGCACGTGCCGGTGGAACCAGCCGTTCCCCGGCTCGCCGGCGAGGATCACCCACAGACACACGATCGCGACCGGTACGAAGGCGAACAGGAAGACCGAGGCGGAGATCCGTGGCCAACCCCACTTCGTCCAGCCTCCGAGCAGCTGGGACAGCGCCATCACGAGACCTGCCCCGGCGAGCAGCCCCATGATGGCCCAGTAGCCGCCCACGTGGTTGCTGCCGAT
>VAYE01000201.1 GCA_005883235.1 Actinomycetota bacterium | reverse complement strand
GGCATGCGGCCGAGCAGCGCCGAGACCTCGGAGCCCGCCGGGACGAACCGGAAGATGTTGTCGATGAAGAGGAGAACGTCCTGGCCCTCGTCGCGGAAGTACTCGGCCATCGTCAGCCCGGAGAGACCGACGCGCAGGCGCGCGCCAGGCGGCTCGTTCATCTGCCCGTAGACGAGCGCGACCTTGTCGATCACCTCCGACTCGGTCATCTCGATCAGGAGGTCGTTCCCCTCCCGCGTGCGCTCGCCGACTCCGGAGAAGACGGAGACGCCGCCGTGCTCGCGGGCGACGTTGTGGATCAGCTCCTGGATCAGCACCGTCTTGCCGACCCCTGCGCCGCCGAAGAGGCCCACCTTGCCGCCCTTGACGTACGGCGCGATCAGGTCGATCACCTTGATCCCGGTCTCGAAGATCTCGACCGACGGCTTGATGTCCTCGAACTCGGGCGGCTTGCGGTGGATCGGCCAGCGCTCCATTCCCTCGGGCGCCTCGCGCTTGTCGATCGGATCGCCGGTCACGTTCCAGAGCCTGCCGAGCGTCTCCTTCCCGACCGGGACGGAGATCGGCCCGCCCGTGTCGACGACGTCCGCGCCCCGCGCAAGCCCGTCGGTGGAGTCCATCGCGACGGCCCGGACGCGATCGTCGCCGAGGTGCTGCTGCACCTCCGCGATGAGGCTGATCGCGGGACGGCCGTCCTCTTCCGGCGACTCGACGCGAAGCGCGGTCAAGATCTCGGGCAGCCTCTCGGGGAAGACGACGTCGATCACGACGCCCTTGATCTCGACGATCTTGCCGACGTTGCGGGCGTTCTCTTTCGACTCAGGCATGCGTCTCCTGGAGCGGGTTTTCAGGGGCAGGACTCGAAGCGCGAATGCGCTTCAGGAGCCGCGCCAGTCTATCGAAGCCCGGTGCGACGTAACCCAGCCGAGCGAGCCGTGCATCCTCCTCGAGCGCCGCCACCCGGGCCGCGTGGTCGAGGCTTCAGCAGTACGAGCTGACGAGTGACGGAATCACACTCGTACCGTACCCGCGAAGGGCCGGACCGTTACGCCAAACCGCTCTACTAGACCTGCTGCGGGCCGTGCGACTCGGGCACGACGGGCACGAGCAGGGCCGCACGGATGAACTTCTGCTGCGTGAGGTCGCTGTTGTCGGACTGAACGATCTTCACCGGCGGCCCGGCGGCCCTCGAGCTCGCCGACGGCAGGTTCAGGAACGCCCCGACGCCGACGACGACCGCTGCGACGCTCGCGGCGACCGCGCTCACTCGCCGCATCGAGAGAGCGAGGCGTCTGCCGCGCGGGAGCGAGATCGGCTGCGCAAGGAGCTCGAGCGGCGTCGCCCGGACGAGCCGGGTCGTGGCGGCGGCTTCGGCCTCGAAGGCGCGGCAATCCGGGCAGCGCGCGAGATGCGAGTCCAGCATCTTCTGGGCCAGCTCGGCGAGCTCGCCGTCGAGTCGCAGCGAAATCCACTCTCGGCCACGCTCGCAGAGGACGTTCGGGTGCGGCAAGAACCTCATCAACCCATCTGACGACGTAGGAGAACCATAGTTAGCAGGCCGGTCGAATCACAGCAGCCGTGCATGACTATCGGCTACCACGCCGATCAGGATGAGGGCGAACCCGATCGCGACGTAGACGGCGGATTCGTTGATCGACTCCTCGCGCTCGAGCGGCGTCGCCCAGCGCATGATCCGCGCGCCGAAGAGCGGCGTGCCCGAGCCCTTCGGGCGTACAGGCCCGCGGTTGCCGACGAAGAAGCCGGCGATGAGCAGGAAGGAGCCGACGAGGTAGAAGCCGAGGGAGAGAGCCCGATCGATCGAGCCGCCGCCGAGCAGAGCTGCGAGCAGCGAGAGCGTCGCGGTCACCCCCGCGATGCCCGCGAGCAGGACGATGAAGCGGCGAAGCGCCGCCCGCAGCATCGCTTCCGCCAGCCCGTCCTACGCGGGCCCGCTCACGACGTGCCTGATCTCCTCCTCGGTCATCGGCCACCGCTCGAGGGGGTAGTGGCACGCCGCCACGTGGCCGTCGCCGAACGAATAGAGCGGCGGCGTCTCGACGTCGCAGTGCCCCTCGCGGAAGCGCGGGCAGCGAGGGTGGAACCAGCAGGCGGAGGGCGGGTTGATCGGGTTCGGCACGTCGCCCTCGAGGACGATGCGCCGACGCTTACGGCCGACGTCCGGGTCGGGCACCGGGACGGCCGAGAGGAGCGCGCCCGTGTACGGGTGCTTCGGCTCGGCGTACAGCTCCTGGCGGGACGCGATCTCGACCGCGTGCCCGAGGTACATGACCATGACGCGGTCCGAGATGTGGCGCACGACGTTCAGGTCGTGGGCGATGAAGACGTACGTGAGGCCGAAGGAGCTCTGGAGGTCCTTGAGCAGGTTGAGGATCTGAGCCTGGACGGAGACGTCGAGTGCTGAGACCGGCTCGTCGCAGACGATCAGCTTCGGATTCACCGCGAGCGCGCGGGCGACGCCGATTCGCTGCCGCTGCCCGCCCGAGAACTCGTGCGGGTACCGGTTGTAGTGCTCCGGGTTCAGGCCGACGACGTCGAGCAGCTCCTGGACGCGCTTCTTGATCTCGGCATCGGTCCCGAGCTTGTGCACCTCGAGCGCCTCGGCGACGATGAACCCGACGCGCTTGCGCGGGTTGAGCGAGGCGTAGGGGTCCTGGAAGATCATCATCATCTCGCGCCGGAAGGGGCGCATCTCCGCGCGCGAGAGCCGAGTGATGTCGCGGCCCTCGAAGACGATCCGGCCCGAGGTCGGCTCGAGGAGCTTCATGATGCAGCGGGCCATTGTCGACTTCCCGCACCCCGACTCACCGACCACCCCGAGGGTCTCGCCCTGCCGGACGGAGAAGGAGATGCCGTCGACGGCCTTCACGGCCGCGATCTGTCTCTGGAAGATGATCCCGCGCGTGACGGGGAAGTGCTTCTTCAGGTCCTCGACGACGAGGAGCTCGTCGCCGCGGACGCCGCTGTAGGTGGAGGCCTCGGCGGTCTGCGTGGAAGCCACCTAGGAGGCCTCCGCCATCGTTCCGGCGAGCACCTTCGCCGCCTCGCGGTCCTTCGTGTCGTCGTCGAGGTGGCACGCCTGGAGGTGATCCTTCTCGCCGCCGGCGGTCGCCAGCTCGGGCTCGACCGTCTTGCACACGCCCATCACGTACGGGCAGCGGGGATGGAAGCGGCAGCCGCGGGGCGGATTGAGCAGCGAGGGCGGCTGGCCCTGGATCTGCACGAGGCGCTCGACGTCCGTGTCGAGCCGCGGCAGCGATCCGAGCAGCCCCCAGGTGTATGGGTGATGCGGACGCTTGAAGAGGTTCGTGACCGGCGCGCGCTCCGCGACGCGGCCGGCGTACATGACGACGACGTCGTCGGCGATCTCCGCGATCACGCCGAGGTCGTGCGTGATCATGATGATCGCGCTTCCGAAGTCCTTCTGGAGATCCGTCATGAGCTGCAGGATCTGCGCCTGCGTCGTCACGTCGAGCGCCGTCGTCGGCTCGTCTGCGATCAGGAGATCCGGGTCGTTGACGAGCGCCATCGCGATCATCACGCGCTGCCGCATGCCGCCCGAGAACTGGTGCGGATAGTCCTCGATCCGGCGCTCCGCCCGCGGGATGCCGACCGCCTTCAGCAGCTCGAGCGCGCGCGCCCTCGCCTGCTTCCTCGTCACGTCACGATGGAGCTGGATCGCCTCGACGAGCTGGTGACCGACCCGGTGGACCGGGTTCAGCGAGGTCATCGGGTCCTGGAAGATCATCGCGATGTCGTTGCCGCGGATGTCGCGCAGCCGGCCGGGGCTCATCGTCAGCAGGTTGTCGTCCTTGAAGAGCGCCTCGCCGCTCGACATCGTGTTCCGCTTCGCGTTCAGCCCCATGATCGTCAGGCAGGTCACGCTCTTGCCCGATCCGGACTCGCCGACGATCCCGAGCGTCTGTCCCTTCTCGATCGAGAACGTGACGCCGTCGACCGCCTTCACGATGCCGTCGTCGGTGCGGAAGTGCGTCTTGAGGTCGCGGACCTCGAGGAGCGCCATCTACGAGCCTCCCCTCAGGCCAGCCGGATCCGGGGATCGATCCAGGCGTAGAGAAGGTCGACCACGAGGTTGAAGACGATGATCGCGAGCGTCGCGAACACGATCACTCCCTCGACGGTCGGAATGTCGTTGTTGAAGAGGCCGGCAACCGCCGTCTTCCCGAGCCCGGGCAGGCCGTAGACGGTCTCGGTGAAGACAGCGCCGCCGAGGGCGAGCCCGATGTCCATCCCGAGCATCGTCACGACCGGGAGCATCGCGTTCCGGAGGATGTGCGAGCGCAGCACGAGCCACTCCGGCGCGCCCTTGGCCCGAGCGGTCCGCACGTAGTCCTCGTTCATCGTGTCGAGCACGTTCGCGCGGATCATCCGCACGTAGAGCGCGGCGAAGAGGATCGCGAACGTCGCCCACGGCAGGAACATGTGGTACGCCCATTGCACGAGCCCGCCGCAGGTCGTCGCCGGGTTGATCACGTCGCAGTAGCCGGTGATCGGGAACCAGTGGAGCCGGTAGCCGAAGAAGTAGGCGAAGATCAGCCCGATCCACACGGGGTGCGCGGAGATCCCGATCAGC
>VAYE01000200.1 GCA_005883235.1 Actinomycetota bacterium | reverse complement strand
GTACTCGCGGATCGACCGCCCGGACCGGCCGGACTTCGTGCTCTTCGACCTCGACCCGCCCGAAGACGACTTCGCGGCCTCCGTCGAGGTCGCGCTCCTGATCCACGAGGCGCTCGGGGAGCTCGGTCTCGAGGGGTGGCCGAAGACGAGCGGCGCCGGCGGGATGCACGTGCTCGTGCCGATCGCCCGCCGCTCGGGCTACGACGACACGTACGAGTTCGCCGAGCGCCTGTCGAAGCTCCTCGAAGAGCGGCACCCGGGCAAGCTGACGACCGAGTGGCGGAAGGAGAAGCGCCGCGGCGTCCTCGTCGACCACCGGCAGAACGGCTGGGGGAAGACGATCGCCTCGGCCTACTCCGTGCGGCCGAAGCCGGGTGCGCCGGTGTCGACGCCGCTCCGCTGGGACGAGCTCGACGGCCGGCTCGACTACCGGGACTTCACGATGGCGGCGGCGCGCGAGCGGCTCGAGCGGGAGGGGGACCTGTTCAGGCCTGTGCTCGAGACCCGGCAGGCTCTGGGGCCTGCTCTGCGGACGCTTCGACGGACGTCTCGTACGTGACGAGACTGACGCTGTCGAGCTTGAGCTCGTCCTTGACGTCCTCGCCCGCGAGCTCCGCCGACGACTCGTAACGGATCGGAACGAGCGTCGCCGAGACCTGCTCGGCGCCCTCGTCACGGAGGCGTTTCACGGCGCCGGTGACCTCGACGCTCTTCATCATCGGCAGGAGCGGGTGCGGCAGCCGGTAGTCGAACGTGTGCTTCCCGCGCCGCTGCGGGTCGCAATGGCCCTCCTCGCCGTAGCAGCCCCCGTGGCCGAAGATGTGGAACGAGCCGGCATAGCCCTGAGCCTCGTCCCGCCCGGTGTCGGCGTTCGCGTCCGGGTTGTTCAGGTAGACGCGCACCTCGTAGGAATGCCCCGAGTGATCCACGTTGTGGAACTGGAGGTCGGCGTGGTCGAAGTCGATCAGCTGCGGCGCTTCCTCGTCGGGTCGGCCCGGGAGCTGGAGACCTTCGACGGTGACGGGATCGGCCATCAGCTCACCGTCGCATGCGAGGTCGCGGACGCATAGTCGTAGCCGAGCTGCGAGAGGTTCAGCGTCTGCCGCACGGTCATCGGGAACGGCGGCAGGGCGCGGTCGAGGTACGAGGGCGGGAACGTCGGGTGGTTGTCCAGCTGCCAGAGCGACCACAGGCGGTCGATGTTCGTGTGGTGCGCCCAGAAGATCGGGTCGTACGCCGCCCAGGCGATGAACCCCATCGTCCCGCCGGCCCAGCCGTGAACCGCGTCGTGGAGATCCTCGAGCCGACTCGAGAATCGGTTGAAGCGCTGGATCGACATGACGCTCTGGAGCTCCAGCCGCGTCGGCAGGTCGGCCGGGTTGCCGGGCGCCCGGGACGTCATGGCCGGCCCGCCGAGGCTCGGGTCGATCGCGAACTCGTACAGCGGATTCGGGTCGGCCCCCACCGTGGGAACCCGGTACACGCGGGGGAGGCCGTTCGCGTGCGCGGTGGGCGAGCTCCAGTCCCACCAGGTGAGCGTCGCATCCGGCACCTGGTCGCGGAGCGCGAGCTCGAAGAAGTAGAGGTACGCGCGGTGCCAGGGCAGGAAGAGCGAGATCGCCGGAGGCGGCGGATGGTGGACGCAGTAGTTGCCGGGGACGCCGTGGAGCCCCGCGAAGTACTGGAAGCCACGGTTGTCCGAGATCCCCATGACCGCCTCGAAGGCCGCCCGGAGCGATGCGAGCTGCGACGCCGAGAGCAGGTACACGTTCTTCCGGTGGCGGATCGGCGGCCGGGTCAAGGCCGTCCCTGCTGGCTGGTGTGCGGCGGTCGCGCTCATTCTCCCCACGTGTCGCCTCGCGACAACGTAGGGCCAGACTAGGACGCCGCTACTCGTTCGTCAAGGGTGCGACCGGAGCGCTTACCGCGCGCGACGCCGCGCCTGCAGCTCGGCGATCCAGGCCGCCGCCCGAAGGCCCATCCAGACCGGCACGAGCAGCACGTAGAAGACGACGAGCGCCACGGCGAGGATCGCGCCCCAGAGCGCCCACCAGCGCAGCGGCACGGGCTCCTTCGGCGCGGTGGCGGTCACGACGCCTTGGCTTCCGCCTTGCGCTGCTGCACGATCCGGATCACGCGCTGCGCTGTCTCTTCGATCGACAGGTCCGAGACCTCGAGCACGGGGCACCCCAGCCGGCGGTGGATCGCCGCCGCCTGGTCGAGCTCCTCGTAGATCCCGACGAGCTCGGCGTAGGCACGCGGCGACGCGCCCAGGTTGCGGACCCGCGCCTGGCGGATCTCGGCGAGCCGGCTCGCGTCGATCGTCAGGCCGACGACCTTCGCCGAATCGATGCGGAAGAGCTCCTCCGGCGGCTCGATGCCCTTGACGATCGGCACGTTCGCCGCCTTGTGCCCGAGGTAGCCGAGGTAGATCGAGAGCGGCGTCTTCGAGGTGCGCGAGACGCCGACGAGGACGATGTCGGCCGCCTCGAGGCCGCGGCCCACGCCGTCGTCGAACTTGACCGCGAACTCGATCGCCTCCATGCGCTTGAAGTACGCGGAGTTGAGCGGCGCGCGCGTACCCGGCGTCATCGCGGCCGCCTGGCCCGACACCCGGCGGACGGCGTCGATCGGGTGGCCGAGGAGGTCGCAGTAGTGCACCTTCGCCTTGCGGCAGAGCGCGCGCATCGTCTGGCGGAGCTCCTCCTGGACGAGCGTGTAGACGGCCACGGCGCGGCGGCCGCGCATCCGGTTCACCGCGAGCCGGAGGTCGTCGACGGTCTCGACGCGCGGGTGCCGAACCTCCTCGAAGTCGAGGTCGGGGAACTGCGCCTCGAGCGCCGAGACGAGGCGCGCAGCGGTCTCCCCGGTCGAGTCGGAGATCACGTGGAGCTCGACGGGCGGCAGGGCGCTCACCGGCACGAGCGTAGCGCCTTGGCGTAGAACCGGACATAGGCGCGCATGTGCGCGGCCCAGTACGAGCCGCTGTGGCCGCCGGGCCAGACGTGGAAGCGAAGATGGTGCCGGACCGCGAACTCGGTGTCCGCCGCCACGAAGGGATCGTCCTTCCCGACGTCGATCCAGACGGGCCCGCGAAATGGGAACGGCGAGGAGATCACGTCGTGGCGGGCGAAGTCCGCGGAGTCGTCGAAGGCGCCCGCCGGCGTCGAGCCGCCCGTCAGCCACAGCGCCGCCGAGTGGGCGCCGACGGCGCAGAAGCGCTTCGGATGGAGGCGAGCCGCATCGAGCGCCCCGAAGCCGCCCATCGACACGCCGCCGATCGCAACGCGGCTGCCGTCGGCGTGGAGCCGCGCGATCGCCGCCGGGATCGCCTCCCGGAGGAGTGACGTGCCCCAGGCGCCGTCGCGGCGGTCGTGCCAGTAGCTCGAGTCGCCTCCGTCCGCCAGCAGGACGTCGGGTGCGCGGGAGCCCAGCGCCCGCAGCGCCGGGCCCAGCCCTTCCCCGAGGAAGCTGTCCGGCTTGGCGCCCCGTCCGTGCAGCAGGACGAGGAGCGGCCGGCCTGGCCCGGCCCCCTTCGGCCGGACGGTCACCTCGTGCAGGTCGCGCTGGACGAGCCGGCTGTGGAGGGTAAAGCGCTCGACGTGGGCGCCGGCGAGGTCGGGGTGGCGGAAGGCGAGGACGAGGGCGAGGACCGCGGCCGGGATCGCGAGCCCGACCGCGAGCCAAATGAGCCTCACCGCGGAATCTGTGCGAGGTCGCCGAGGCTGCTGCGGAGGAGGTCCCGAACGTCGTGGAGCAGGCGCAGCCGATTGCGGCGAACCGCGGCGTCGTCGGCCATCACGAGGACCTCGTCGAAGAAGTGAGCGAGCGGATCCGCGAGCTCCTCGGCGGCGGTCACGGCCTCGTCGAAGCTCCCGGCCTCGCTCAACCCCGCGAAGGCGCGGTCCTGCGCCTCGGCCACCTGCCGCTCGGCCTCCTCGACGAAGAGCTCCGGCCGAACCTCCGGCAGCTCGTCCTCGCCGGCCTTTCGAACAATGTTGCTCGCACGCGTGTAGACCGTGTGCAGCCGGTCGAGCCGCGCATCCTCCAACGTCGCGAGAACGCGCGCCAGCTCAGCAACGGAGCCGAGATCGGGCACGTTCGAGGCGCGGGCCGCGCGCACGAACTCGACCGGCACGTCCATGAGCCCTTCCAGACGCTCCTCGACGAAGGCGCGTGCCTCGTCCTCGAGCACCTCCCGTGGGATCGTGAGGCCGCCTTCGACGGCGAGGCGGCACACACCGATCGCGTCCCGCCGCAGACCGAAGGGGTCGCGCGAGCCGGTCGGCCGGCGTCCGAGCCGGAACGCGACGTTCAGGTTGTCGATCTTGTCCGCCGCCGAGAGAAGCCGGCCGCCCTCGCTCGCCGGCAGGGGCGCTCCGGCCGCGTCCGGGAGGTAGTGCTCCTCGATCGCCGTGCAGACGGCCTCCGGGTAGCCGGCGAGCCGCGCGTACTCGGCGCCGATGTAGCCCTCGAGGTCGGGGAACTCGCGGACGAGCTCGGCTGCCTGGTCCGCCTTCGCCAGGCGCGCCGCCTCGAGCGAGGCCTCGCCGCCGCCGAGCCGCTCGACGAGCTCGACGAGACGTTCCGTCTTGTCCGCGAAGGACCCGGCTCCAGTGAAGAACGTGATCGACCCGAGCTCGGCGGCGAGCCCGTCGATCGCTTTCTTCACGTCGCGCTCGAAG
Source organism: Actinomycetota bacterium (assembly GCA_005883235.1). The sequence continues at coordinate 954 of VAYE01000200.1, read as the reverse complement.
GTGAACGTCGCGTCCTCGAGCCGGCTCTCGAGCACGTTCTGGTGTCCCGCGCGGACGAGGTCCGGGTCGCCGCCGTTCGCGACCACGGCGAAACGGTTCCCGCCGAGCGGGAAGTAGCGCTGGTCCGCCTGCATCGGCGCCTGGACGACCCGCTCCGGGAGTGCCAGGTACCGCTCGTCGAAGCTCGCCTCGAGCACGATCGGCCACTCGACGAGATGGATCACCTCGCGCAGGACGCCGGCCGGGTCGCTCCACTCCCCTAGGCCGTCGAGGCCCTGGCGGATCAGCCGCTCGCGTTCGGCCGCGTCCGGCTCGACTCCGGCGGCTCGGAGCGTCTCCGGGTAGGCCCGCGCAGTCGAGATCTCGACCGCGTCGGCGAAGAAGCGGCGCCCGAACGAGCGCCCGTCCCCCCAGAGCGTCTCCTCGTCGAGCTTCTCGCACGCCCAGCGGATCGGCCGCGCGAAGCGGTGGCCGCTGTCGTCCCAGCGCATCGACTTCGTGAACGTGAGCCCGTGGACGATCGCCCGCATCCGGTCGACGAGCACCTCGCCGCGGAGCTCCTCGCCGGCCACGCGGGCCCACAGGAAGCCGTCGCGGACCTCGAGCTCGTCCTCGCCGAGCCCGTGCTTGCGCGCGAACCCAGCCGCCGCCTGGTCGCGCCGGGCTTCCGGAGGCCCCTTGACCCACTGGTCCTCCGTTCGCTCGGGCAGCTCGTCGACGACGACGGCGAGCCGGCGCGGGCCGATGTAGACCTTCGACGGATCGACCCCGAGGTGCGTACGGACGAGCTCCCGGAATTGCGCCTCGGCTTCGTAGCAGGCTGCTGCGGGAAGCTCCTCGCACCCGATCTCAAGCAGCAGCGTCGGCATGCTCCTCCGCCTGCGAGGCGAGGTAGAGCCGCGCCACCTCCCGCGCCAGATCCCGCACCCGCGCGATATAGCCGGCCCGCGCCGT
>VAYE01000199.1 GCA_005883235.1 Actinomycetota bacterium | reverse complement strand
CGTCTTGCGGTCGTTGACGAAGAAGTGATCCGAGGGCGAGAGGCCCGGGAAGATCCGCATCGCCTCCTGCATGAAGGGATCGGTCGGAAGCTTCTTCTGGAAGCTGGCGTTGTTCGCGAGCTTCTGCCGCGTCTTCACCCAGGTGAGCAGGTCCTTCGTGGGCTGCCACACGATGTAGTCCTTCGGCTCCGGGATTACATTCGGCTTCAACGTGTGGTTCGGGATCGTCTTGACGAAGAGGACGACCCGCCAGATGTCGTCCACCGACAGGCGCTCGCCGAAGTTCTCCATCGCGGTGCCCGGCCAGCCGTGCAGGATCCGGTAGTAGAAGTCGCCCGGCCCGGTGTCGCCGCCGCAGCACGCGTCGTCGGCGCTCGTGAAGTCGGCAGGCGGCGGGGACATGAAGGTCGCGGCCGGGCCCTTCCCGTCGCCGTTCAACCCATGGCAGCCGACGCAGCGCTGGAGGAAGACCTCCTTGCCGCGAAGCAGGTTGGCCTCGGTGACGGGAAGCGGGTCGGCCGAGAGCCAGTAGCTGCGGTCGATCTGGGCGAGGTTCGCCACCTCGGGGATCTGACCCTTGGGCGGCGTCAGCGCCTTGTCGGGCTTCGCCGACACGATCGGCTTGTGCGCGCCGGTGAAGCCGGTGTAGGGCTGCGGGAAGCCCTGGTTCACGGTGGCGATGTGCTTCGCGTACACCTGGCCCGCGTAGCGGAGGAGGCCGGACTTGCCGCTCCGCATCTCCACGAAGGAGACGAGCTGGTCGACCTGGCCGTTCGAGAAGAGCGACTTCATGTCCGGCATCAGCGACATGGGGTCGACGAAGCGCGGGTCGTAGAAGTGCGCGCGCTGCCAGTCGTCGGGATGCCAGCCGGACTCCTGCGAGAGGTCGGGACCGGTGCGCTCGGTGCCGAGGATGTTCGGCGACTGGTCGGTGCCGTAGAAGTCGCCCGGCTGCGAGACCTTCGGGTAGAGGAAGTAGAGCGCGGCCCGCACGTCCTGCGGGCGCGAGTAGCCCGAGTGGCACACGTAGCAGCCGTTGGCCGCGAAGAGGTCGCGGCCCTTGAGCGCCTGGTTCGAGAGCGGCGCCCAGTCAGCCGAGGGGGGCGGGTCGAAGGTGTGGATCGGCAGCCACACGACGATGAAGACGACGGTGAAGAAGGCGAGCATCCCGCCGATCCCGGCCATGAGCGGCGTGATGAGCATCCGCTCGCGCGGGTGCCGGACCCAGCCGCGAGGGATCTGCGGGGCGCCGTCGTGTCCGCGGTCGTCGGCCATCAGGTGGCCACCGGCGGAGGCGCGATCGCCTCGGCGACGACGAGCGTCTCACGGCGGCGGCGCTCGGCCGTGTTCGTGGCGATCGTCATCCCGATGTTGATCATCTGGACGATCCCCGAGAGGACGATCATCGCGCCGAAGATCCCGCGCGCGACGTAGTAGGGGTGGAGCTCCGGCAGCACGTTCACCTCGGGGATCCCCGCCTGCCAGTTGAAGCCCTGCTGGAAGCCGGCCAGCGTGAGGACGCTGAAGAAGCCGGTGAAGCCGACCGTCACGAGCCAGTACTGCCACTCCGACAGGCTGCGGCTGAAGAGGGGCTTCGCGTACATCTGGGCGACGATGTAGTCGATCACCCCCATCCCGAGAATCGTGAACGCGCCGAGGAGCGCGAGGTGCGCGTGCGCGACGACGAAGTTCGTGAAGTGCGTCAGCTTGTTGAAGGGCTGAATCGCCTCGAACGCGCCCTGGATGTTGACCAGGAAGTAGAAGAAGAACGCGGTCATGGTGAACCGCAGGGGCAGGTTCGTGAAGAACCGGTCCCAGTTGCCCTTCATCGTCCCGAGGATGTTGATCGTGAAGGCGAAGACCGGGACGAGCAGCATCCAGGACGAGACCTCGGCGATCGTCTTCAGCCAGGCCGGGGTCGGCGACTGGAGGATGTGGTGGTCGCCAACGCCCGTGTAGAAGAAGGCCATCCCCCAGAAGGAGACGAGCGAGAGCGTGTAGCTGTAGAGCGGAGTGTTGGTGACGCGCGGGACGATGTAGTAGGTGAGCGCGAGCAGCATCGGCGTCAGCCAGAGGCCGAAGAGGTTGTGCGCGTACCACCAGTTGAGCATCGCGTCCGAAAGGCTCGAGGTGAGCGCGCCGGACGGGGTTCCCCAGACGTGGCCCGGCCGCCAGATCACGTTCCCGATCGCGTAGTCGGCGGCCAGCCAGAGCGGGCTCGCGATGAAGAACCAGACGGAGACGTAGATCGGCCTGATCGTCCGGACCGCGACCGTGGCCAGGATGTTCACGATGTTGGCGCACCAGATGACGATGAGCGCGATGTCGAGGGGCCAGATCAGCTCCCCGTACTCCTTGCCCTGGCTGTGGCCGGTGAGGAGGGCGACGATCCCGAGCAGGAACATGACGTTCCAGGCCCAGGCGCAGACGACGCCGAGCCGCTCGCTCCACATCCCGCGCGTCCCGACGAGCCGCGGAAGCATGTAGAAGAGCGCGCCGAAGTACATCATCGTCAGCCACGCGAGGATCACGCCGTTCACGTGCGAGGGCCGCACGCGGCTGAACTCGAGCCACGAGATCCCGCCGAAGGCCTCCGGCGTCACGAACTCGGTCGCGAGGACGAGGCCGAAGAGGTCGACGATCGTCAGCCAGACGATCGAGGAGAGAATCCAGTGGCGGGCGGCCCGGTCCGGATAGGGGAATGCGCGGCGCGGGTCAGCGCCGGCCGGGTCGTGGGAACCGAGGACGGCCGCGCCGGGACGTGCCATCGGCGGGCACGCTAGGGGCGGTGCGAGCGGCGTACGGGCGAGATGACAAACGTGTCATCCGTCTGTCATTTTCGCGTCACCCGCAGTATGGTCGCCGCGGCAGGATGCGGATTCTGGTCACCGAGGACGAGCCTCGGATCCTCTCGTTCCTCGCGCGCGGGCTCGAGGCCGAGGGGTTCGCCGTCGACTCCGCGGGCGACGGCGCGGAGGCGTTGCGCCGCGTGGAGAAGGCCCACTACGACCTCGTCGTCCTCGACCTCCTCCTCCCGCAGGTCAACGGCCTGACCGTCCTCTCCGAGCTGCGGCGCGTCCAGCCGGAGCTGCCGGTCGTGATCCTGTCGGCGCGTTCCGATCTCGGCACCAAGCTGCGCGGCTTCGCCCTGGGCGCGAACGACTACGTGCCGAAGCCCTTCTCGCTCGACGAGCTGATCGCACGCATTCGCGCGCACCTCCGGCGCGGCGTACCCGGCGACACCAACCTCGTCCGCGTCGGCCGGCTGACCCTCGATCTCGCGCGCCGCCGAGCCTGCCTCGCCGACCTGTCGGCCGACCTCTCCGACCGGGAGTTCCGCCTTCTCCACTACCTCGCGCTCCACCCGGGCGAGGTCGTGAGCCGCGAGCGCCTGCTCGCCGAGGTGTGGGGCTACCACTTCGACCCGGGGTCGAACGTCGTCGAGGTCTGCATCCGCCGCCTGCGGAAGAAGCTCGGCGCTGAGGCGCCCATCGAGACCGTTCGCCACGCGGGGTACAGGCTTGCGGAGGCCTAGCTCCCTCGAGCTCGGCTGGGGTGCGTTCGCGGTCGCGAACCTCGCCGCGATGGTGGTGTGGCAGTCGTGGGAGACGGTCCCGTTCCACTTCATCTGGGTCAGCCTGACGCTGCTCTACGGCTTCCGCGTCTGGCGCGTGGGGCCGATGCTCGGCGTGCTCGGCTTCGTCGTCGTCTCGACCGGCGCCTTCATCTTCTGGGACATTCACCTCGGCACTCAGCTCTGGGGGGAGCTCACCGAGGTGCCGCTCATGTCGGCGATGTTCCTCGCCATGGTCTGGCACGCGCGGCGGCGGCAGGCGGCGCTCCGCGAGGTCGAGGAGCTGGCCGACGCGCGCGCCACGCTCCTCGCGAGCCAGGAGCAGTTCCTGCACGACGCCTCGCACGAGCTGCGCACGCCGGTGACGATCGCCCGAGGTCATCTCGAGGTGCTGCGTCGAAGCGGGACGAGCGCAGGCGAGATCGACGTCGCGCTCGACGAGCTCGGCCGAATCGAGCGCATCGTCGAGCGGCTCCTCCTGCTCGCCAAGGCCGACCGGCCGGACTTCCTCGTCCCCACGGAGATCGAGCTCGAGGCCTGCCTCGAGGACGTCTTCATGCGCTTCGCCGAGGTGGCCCCACGCCGGTGGCGGCTCGGCGACCTCGCCGCCGGGACGCTCGTCGCCGACGCCGAGCAGCTCCGTTTCGCGCTCGACGCGCTGCTCGAGAACGCGGTGAAGCACACGGAGCCCGGCGATGCGATCGAGCTTCGCTCGCAGGCGGTCGCGGGAGGCGTCTCGATCGAGGTCGCCGACAGCGGCAGCGGGATCCCGCAGGACGCGTTCGGGCGGATCTTCGAGCGCTTCGGCCGAGCCGACTCGGCGCGGAACCGCGCCGTGGACGGCGTCGGGCTCGGCCTCTCGATCGTCGACGCGATCGTGCGAGCCCACGGCGGCACGTGCTCGGTCTCGACCGACGGCGACGGCTCGACCTTCGTCCTCACGCTGCCGGGCTTCCGGCCCGCCGCCGAGGCGCCTCAGTCGACGAGCTTGCGGGTCATCGCGTAGATCGCGACCCGCCACATGAGCAGACCGAAGCCGATCAGCGCGCCGACGCGGGCGATGTCCCACGCGTGCCAGCCGAAGGCGGCGTGGCGGACGAGCTCCACGCAGTGGTGGAGCGGATTGATCTCGCCGGCGACCTGGGCCCAGCGCGGCAGCCGGCTCAGAGGGAAGAACGTGCCCGCGACCAGGAAGAGCGGGGTCAGGACGGCGCTGACGATGTAGCTGAAGTTCTCGATCGACTTCGCGAAGCCGGCGACGGTGATCCCGAAGCAGGCCCAGCCGAAGCCGGCCAGGAACGCGATCAGCGGCACGGCGAGCATGCCCCACGCCGGAGGGAGGCCGAAAGCCATGGCGACGAGCATCGGCACGCAGCCGTACACCCCGGCGCGGGTGGCGACCCAGAGCGCCTCCGCCGTCACGAGCTCCTCGGTGTCGACGGGCGCGGCGAGGATCGCGTCGTACGTACGCTGGAACTGGTACTTCACGAAGGTGCCGAACATCGCGGGAAACGCGCTGGAGAAGAGGACCGCCGTCGCCACCGTCCCCGTGCCGACGAACTGGACGTAGCTGTAGCCCGCCACCCTGCTCACCAGCGACCCGAAGCCGAAGCCGAACGCGAGCAGGTAGATCGTCGGCTCGACTGTGGACGAGAAGGTCGCCGAGCGCCAGTAGGACGAGAAGTTGACGATCTCGCGCATCAGCACGCCGGTGAGCGCCGGCCGCTCCAGCCGGCCGAGCGGCGGTCGCGCCGAGGTCGACGTCGACGTGGCCATCAGTCGATCTCCTCCCCGGTGAGCAGGACGAAGACGTCCTCGAGGTTCGCCGGCCGCCGCTCGCCCTCGGGCGCGCGGCCGTCGGCAGCATCGATCCCGAGGACGGCGATGCTCGTGCCCGTCCGCCGCGTGCGCAGTCCG
>VAYE01000030.1 GCA_005883235.1 Actinomycetota bacterium | reverse complement strand
TCGATACACCGCCGGTCATTCAACATCTGTCGCTCGCTACGCAGAGGAGATCGCGTCCCGCATGGGCCTCTCGGAAGAAGAAGTACAGCTCACCCATCTATGCGGTCTCGTGCACGACATCGGAAAGGTCGGTCTTCCGCCTGGGTTGCTTGAGAAGCCGGGCCCACTCACTCTCCGAGAACGACGGCAAATGGAAAAGCATTCGGCGATTGGCGAAATGATTCTTGCGAAAGTAGAGGATTATGCTGAAATTGCAGCAGTTGTGCGCCACCATCATGAACGCATAGACGGAAGAGGCTATCCGGATGGGCTAGTCGGAGGCGACATCCCGCTACTTTCTCGGATCATCGCGGTGGCAGATGCGTATGACGCCATGACGTCTGACCGGCCTTATCGCGAAGCGATGCCTAGTCGTGTGGCGCGCCTTCGACTTGCGCAGGCAGTTGGCACGCAGTTCGACACTTCTGTCGTCGCAGCCTTCGAAGCGATTCTCGCCGATCGAGGTGACTCTCCAAGACGGGCTGCGGGGAAGATTCTTAGCGCTTCGGGTCACTCCATACGCGCTGCGGTGCAAAGTCGGGGCGCTGCGTAGCTTCACGAACCAGTAATCTCGAGACCGCCTCGGAGCGAGAGCGCACCCGCAGCTTTTCAAGAATGTGTCTCACGTGGACTTTAACGGTCGCCTCGCTTATCACCAGCGACCCGGCGATCTCACGGTTTGTCAGGCCCGCAGTAATGAGAACTGCAACTTCGCGCTCGCGGGGCGAAAGGGCATCGGCCTCCGGATGGCCGCCTGGTGCAGGCAGACAGGTCATGCCGGCCAGGGGCCCCACGCGGTCGGAAAATGGTGTCAGGGCGCTTGCAAGCCGCGGGCAAGCCCGGAGAACGGTGAGGAAACCATCGTAGTAGCCTGTAGATTCGAGGTGGGCAACGGCTCGGGCGATTGTGTCGCTTCCACCTTCGTCGGCTCGGAGCAAAGAGACCACGGCCTCGGTCCACAGAGCCTGGCCGGACGCTTCGAGCGATCGTGTCAGCCCGCGAACCTCGGCGACTGAGGTACGCGCACTCGCCCAGTTGTGCAGGCAAGCATGTGCAAGGGCACGTGTGGCGACGATCTCGCCCACCATGGCCCTAGAAGGGTGCCCAGCATGGGGAAGCGACGAGACGCTGAGCGCCTCATCGAACTCGGCCGCGGTAAGCAGAATTCTCGTCTTGACCTGACGCGCGTTGAGAACGGTGTGAGCGTCGCCGAGCTCGGCGGCTTCCTCTTCGACCGAGGCAACTGTCGCAGCAGCCTCTCCATATCGCCCGAGACCGAACTGCGCATAGCCTCGTACGGCGCGCGCGATCGGACCCACGAATCCGAGATCATTAGCAATGGCGAGCCTTTCAGTTCGGTCGGCAAGCTCCATTGCTGTGGCGTACTCACCGACCAAGACGCACGCATATCCATAGGTCTGGAGGTACCCAGAGACCGCCAAGGGATCATTGGCGCGCTCGACGAGATGTTCGCTTGCGCGAAACAAACCGAGACAGTCACGGATATCCCCTCTCGCGGAACACGCCACATTGAACTGGGCCATGGCGAGTCGCAGGCGTGCTGCCTCTGATCCACGCTCAGCTGCGATCAACTGCTTGAGTATGGCCTCAGTATCGTCTCTTTCTAGGAAGTGAGCCGCAAGAAATTGGCCCCACAGCGCTGCGAACCTGTCGGTCGAAGTGCGTGCGATTCCAAATGCCTTCCGGTAAAACTCGAGTGATGCTTCGTACCGATCGGAGAGATTGGCGCTATGACCGGCAACGAGCAGCGCTCTTACCTGGAGGTAGTTTCGCATTCCACCACGTTCGGCCGCGGTGACCGCGAGCGCATGAGCGCGATGGTGGTGACCACGCCTAAGAGATACTTCGGCCTCCGCAAGCTCGACCACTGTCGCCGTGCGTTTTCGGTATCGCGCAGATGCCACCAGCCGCTCCACCGTCGACACTCGGCCACCAAGCAGAAATTCGTCAAGAGCCTCCTCGAGGAGTCGCGCAGCAATGATGTCGGTCGCCGGGTAGCTGTTGATGATTACCAGAGCATCATCCCATCGCCTGGCGTCGATCAAGTAATTGCCTATCGCATTGACGGCATCTGCGAGTTGCTCAGGCCCAGACTCAAGAGATTTCTTGACCAAGAAGTTACGAAGCAAAGGATGAAAACTTCGGACGCGCGATCCATCGACCGTTAAGAAGCCCAGGCGCTCTGCCAGAGAAACGACTTCGCCCTTCCCGCCGAACAGTCTCAGCGCACCCGGCGTGAGTGATGGGAGAAGCGCGAGCTTTAGGAGTGCCGGTCTTAGCTTTTGAGGGACAGCTAGGAGGAGCTCGTCGGCGAAGTAATCGTAAAGGGAGCCCGCGAGATCTGCCTCCTCGGCGGAAGCAGACGTAAGCGCAGCGAGGCCGATGACGGCCGGCCAGCCACCTGCCAACGAAACGAGTTGAGATATGTCGTCCGGAGAGCGTTGGCCGAGTGTGGCTGACGCCTCGTCCGGCGTCATCGCGAGGACTTGCTGGCCCACCTCTAGGATCTCGCCATAGAGGATTCTGCGTGGGCTGGCCCAGGGAGGACGTTCGCGCGTCGTAAGCACGATCTTCATGGTGATCCTCTCGAAGAGGCGAGCGGCGAAGCTTTGCGCTGCCGGTGATTCTCCCAAAAGGTGGTAGTCGTCAAGGACTAGCCGTGCGTCGGCTTCCAGGTGGCCAATGATTTCAACTAGGAAATCGGCGAGCTTGCCCGCTTGGAGATCTGGGGTCGACACGATGCGCAGACGTTCTCGGATCAGGCCTCCTGAGTCAGGTTTCAGCACGGCGATCGAGTCGGCGACACCAGTAGCCAGTGCCGCCACATCGGCTGAGGCTGGCGTGCACTGGTACCACGCGGTGGGTCCTTCCCGGCTCTCGCACCACTCGCGGGCGAGGGTTGTCTTGCCATAGCCGGCCGGCGCGACTAGCAGGATGATTCGCGCGGACGTCTCGTCCAACAGCCTCGTCAGCCTGGGCCGTTTGATGATGTGGCGCCGTGCCTCTTGGCCTTCGGTCGTCGACTCGCTCATCTCTCCCCTGGCCGTGCCGAGAAGCCGCTGCCGGAAGACTAGCGCGGTTTGCCGACAGTAGCGAGATGCCGAAGGAGACGAGTCTCAGACCGTCAGGGACTTACCCGCGCCCGCGGAGCTTGGCCGCGGGCGCGGGCGCCGTCAGTCCCCCCGGCCTTGCAGGGTCGGGCCGAGGCTCTTGGAGAGTGGGTCTAGGCCGGTCAGGAGCCGGTAGGCGACCGGAATCTGGCGCCGGCGCGACACGCCGAGCTTCTGGCGCAGGACGTCGCAGTGCGCCTTCACCGTGCGAGGAGAGATCCCGAGCTGCTCGCCGATCTCGTCGTTCGAGAGTCCCGCGGCGATCAGCTCGACGACTTGGCGCTGACGGTCTGTGATCGCCGGCGCGGTTTTCGTGAGGGCCTCGTACATGCCGCGGAGCTAACCACCCGCTGCTCAGCGGCAACATTCACCGAAAGACGTATTCGAGCGGCGTATCTTTCGCGCTCAGCGGCGCGCGGTCTCTCGTACGCGGAGAAAGCTCGCTTCGTGCCCCCGCAGCCTGGCCTCTTCGAGCTCTTCCTCGCCGAGGGCGCCGATCCGCAGGAGCAAATCGAGCTCGTCGCGCAGGTGCGTCCGCATCATCTCCGGGCCGTCCGTTGCGATCGTGAAGCCGACGTCGTGCTCGACGAAGCGCCGCAGCGTCTCGCGCAGGGCGTCCTCGCCGGCCAAGGCCTTCGTGAGGAGGTTCGAGGTCGGGCAGATCTCGAGCACGATTCCGGCCGCCGCGAGCGCTCCCATCAGCTCGGCGTCGCCGGCAGCCAGGATCCCGTGGCCGATTCGGTCGGGGCGGAGCGCCTCGACGACCTCGCCGACCTCGGCACGTCCGACATCGCCCCCCTCTTCGCCGACGTGGATCGTCACGCCGAGGCCGGCGGCGCGCGCCTCCTCCACCATCGGGACGATCTGCCGGTAGTCGTAGCGGCCGCCGTCGGGTCTCGGCCCGGCGATGTCGACCCCCACCACGCCGCGTGGCGACCAGCGGATCGCCTTCTCGACGATGATCGTGTTCTGCTCGGGCGTGAAGGTGCGGTCCATCATCAGAATCAGCCCGGCGCGCACCTGCGGGTACTCGAGGCTCGCGAGGTCGAGCCCGCGCACGGCCGCCAGGATGATGTGGTCGAGGTCGCGCTCGCCGCCGCGATTGCGCTTCATCGGGTTGAAGCGAAGCTCGAGCGTCGTGATCCCCTGCGACCGGTACGCGCCGCCGATTGCCCCATGCACCGACCGCTCGACCGCAATCGGGCTCGACTGGATGAGCTCCGTCCAGTGGTAGATCGCGTCGAGGGCGTTCAGGTCGGGGACGCCGCGCGGGTCGGAGACCGTCACGAGCCGGTCGAATTCCCAGAAGTCCTTCACCGGGAGCGCGATGCCCTGCTCGTGCGCGAGCGTCCAGAGGATGTCCGAAGAGACCGAGCCGCCGAGATGCGTGTGCAGCTCCGCGAGTCCGTTCCCCATCGAGCGAGTCTAGGCTGCGCGCGTGGCGCCGCCGCGGGGAACCTTCTCGATTGTCGGACTCGATCCCGAGACAGGAGACGTCGGCGTCGCTGTCCAGTCGAAGTACTTCGCTGTCGGCGCAGTCGTCCCGTGGGCGCGGGCGGGAGTGGGCGGGGTGGCGACTCAGGCCGCGGGGCGGGCCGCTTTCGGCCCCGAGATCCTCGAGCTCCTCGCCGGCGGGCTCGAGCCGGCGGAGGCCGTCGAGCGTGTTCTCGCCGCCGACGAGGGGCGGGAGACGCGACAGCTCGGAGTCGTCGACGCCACCGGGCGGACCGCGGCCTTCACCGGGAGCGAGTGCAACGACTGGGCCGGACATGCCACCGGCGCGGGTTACGCGGCCCAGGGGAACATCCTCGCGGGCGAGGACGTGGTGAGCGAGCTGGCGCGGGCGTTCGAGGCGACGACCGGCTCGCTGGCCGAGCGCCTCATGGCGGCGCTCGAGGCGGCACAGGGCGCCGGCGGCGACCGGCGGGGCCAGCAGTCGGCGGCGCTCGTCGTCGAGCGGCCGGGCGGGATCCCTGGGAGCCGAGAGGGCATCGACCGCGTCGTCGACCTGCGCGTCGACGACCACGAGGAGCCGATTCGCGAGCTGCGGCGGCTGCTCGACATCCACACTCGCTGGCGGCTCGTCCTCGACACGTACGAGCTCTACGAGCGGCGCGAGTGGGGAGTCGCGATCGCGGCGGCCGAGAGCGCACTCGCACGCTTCCCTGGAGACGCGCTCCTCCTCTACAACCTCGCCTGCTACGAGAGCCTCGACGGACGGCGCGAGGCAGCGCTCGCGCACCTCGAGTCGGCTCTCCGCGCAGACCCCACGATGCTCGAGACGGCGCGGACGGACTCGGACTTCGCGGGACTCAGGGACGAGCCCGGGTTCCGCTCGGTTCTCGGGTCCTAAAGCGTCCCGACGGGACGAGCGAGCTGGCTCTCGACGAGGGTGAGGGCGAGATCGACCGAGTCGGAAACGCGCCGCTCGTCCACGAGCTCGAGCCGCTCGCGGATCCCGACCCCCGCCCCGAGCGTCTCGAGCAGGCTCATCCGCCGAGTCTAGACCTGGCCCAACCGGCGATACTCCCGCGATGGAGAGGCACATCGTGGCCCTCGGCGGCG
>VAYE01000029.1 GCA_005883235.1 Actinomycetota bacterium | reverse complement strand
AGTCGCTCCTGCTCGCCGTGAACGCCGGCAGCGACTCCGTGTCGGCGTTCCGGGTCCACGGAGACCGCCTCGACCTCGAGGACGTCCTGCCCTCGGGAGGCCAGTTTCCGGCCAGCATCGCCGTCCACGGCGATCTCGTGTACGTCCTCGACTCCGGAGGCGCCGGCACCGTGTCGGGGTTCCGGATCCACGGCCACAAGCTGGCTCCGATCCCGGGCTCTGCGCGCACGCTCGGGCTCGCGAACAGCGTTCCGCCCTTCTTCCTGACCTCGCCGGGCCAGGTCGGCTTCACGCCGGACGGAAGCAAGCTCCTAGTCACGACGAAGGGGAGCACGAGCGCGATCGACGTCTTCGCAGTGCAGCGGGACGGGCGTCTGTCCACGACTCCTGTTGTGACCCCGTCCGCGACGCCGGTTCCGTTCGCGTTCACGTTCGCTCCGTCGGGACGGCTCGTCGACGGCGAGGCCGCCGCGAGTGCGGTGACCACGTACGCCGTGCAGCCCGACGGGACGCTCACCGATCCGAAGTCCCAGACCGACGGGCAGACGGCCCTGTGCTGGGTCACACCCGCGGGCGGCTTCTACTACGTCGCGAACACGGGGAGCAACACCCTGAGCGGCTTCAGCATCGCGGCCGACGGCCAGCCCTCGCTCGTCGGATCGACGGGAATCGTCGCCACCACCGAGGCGGGCCCGATCGACCTCGCCGCCTCGAGCGAAGGGAGCTTCCTCTACGGCGAGACCGGGATCGCGGGCACGGTCGACGAGTACAGCGTCGAGAGCGACGGAAGCCTCACGAAGCTCGGCACCGTCACCGACCTGCCTCCGGGCATCGAGGGCATCGCCGCCTCGTAGGAGGGCTAAGGCCCCGCCGGGAGCTCCTGGGCTCCCGGCGGGGCCGTCCCTCAGCAGCGGGAGGTCACGAGCGGAGGCGCGTTCGCGTCGTCGGTTCGCCGGATGAAGACGACGAGTCCCTGGGCGTCGCTCGCGACGTCCTCGACGACCGTCCCGGCGGGAGGCGAGGCGACGTCGGACGCGAAGCCGACGACGCCGCCGTTCTGCGCCGGGTTCACGTACCGAGTCAGGCGCCACGAGACGACCTCGCCGCGCCCTCGCAGGTCGGTTGCGGCACGCTGGGCGTCCATGCCGACGAGGGGCGAGCAGGCCAGACGGCCGCCGGCCGACACCGGGGACCGATCTGGCGTCGCGTGGCTCGTGAACGCTCCGCGGGCGAAGATGCTCGTGGGCTCTTCCATGCCGATCACCTCCGGAGGGATGTCTGGAGCGCGCCGTCGTCCGAGTCGAGGGCGGCGAGGAGTCGCTGTCGCGCGCGGGAGAGCCGCTGACGGACCGCGTCTGGCGAGCGGCGCGTCATCTCGGCGAGGTCGGTGGCCGAGAAGCCGTGGACGTAGCGGAGGACGACGAGGATTCGATCCTCGGCAGGGAGGACCCTCGAGAGGAAGTCCCGGATCGCGACCGCCTCGGCGGGATCGGGCGAATCCTCACGGCGTCGGACCAGCCGCTCGAGGGCTGCGCGCGCCCGGCGGCTGGTGCGAAGCGCGTGGAGTGACCGATTTCGGGCGATGCCGAAGAGCCAGGCCTCGGGGTTGCGGACGTGGACGAGCTCGGCCCGTTGTTCGAAGGCGGCCAGGAACGTCTCCTGGAGGACGTCTTCGGCGAGCGCGCGATCGCGGATGACCTGGACGAGGAACTGGCCAAGTCGCTTCTCGGTGGCAGCGAGGAGAGGCTCGAGGGCGTGGACGTAGCCCTCCTCGTGCACCGGCCCGACCCGACTCGTCGTCACAACCGTACGTTGCCGCACAGGCGCTTTTTGTGACATGAGCGCGGTGGCCGCCCCGCGCTCACGTCACGTCACGAGCTCAGGACCACTTCTCCGAGGACGTCTTGTCGTTCATGACGCCCATGCTCGAACAGGTGCACGGGTAGATGGCACCGCGGAAGCCCGTGTGCTCGTAGTGCGGGTTGTGCGTGCAGCTGTCGTAGCGTTGGGACGAGGAGACCTCGTCATTCCACCCGGACGGCATCGACGACGCCGAGTAGGTGTTCGCCGCACACCCTGCCGTGCCGGAGACGTACCACGTCAGGCTGATCCCCGAAAAGCCCGAGTCGCGATAGTCGACGCTGATGACAGTGGTCGCAGCGACGCCCTGCGGACGCAGCATCCTCGCCGCCAGCCCCCTCGGCGTCGCCGAGCTTTCCAGCCGAACCGTCCCCGAGGTGGCCGCCGCGATCGCCTGCGCGAAGGTCGCGAAGCACTTGGGCGCGGACACCTTCGAGGCTGCCTCACCGGGCAGCAGAGGGTCGATGTGGACGATGCAGTGACCCCCTGGGGCGGCCGGGGCGCGCGTCGACGCGGCGGCCGAGGTCATGGAACCGCCGCTCGACGCGAGGGCGAGACTCAAGAGGACGGCTCCGGCGAGAGCCTTCGCCACGCGTCGCGGCATGTGAGAGCCGGATCCTGTCACGGCTCCTCCCTTCCACCGCGGATCTGGATCCGCGGTTCTAGCCTACAGGCAGCTGAGTCTACGCCTTTTGTATCCTGTAGTCAAAAAGCCTGGATCCCGCCGGCAGCTCGCGCAGCGGCCGGCGGGATCAGGGCTCAGTCGAGCGCTAGGCCGCGGCTTCGTAGGCCGGCTCGAGGTGCTCTTCCTGCTCCTGCGCCCGCGGGCGCTTGCCGATCGCGAAGGCCGCGAGCGAGCCGAGGGCGACGACACCCGCGCCGATCCAGACGGCGGGGTTCATGCCGGCGACGAAGTGGTCGCCGGTGCCGTAGCCGCCGTACGCCGAGAAGACGGCCGCCAGCACCGCGACGCCGAAGACGCCGCCGAGCTCGCGCACGGCGTTGTTCGCGCCGGAGGCCTGGCCCTGCTCCTCGGGTCGCACGGCCGAGAGGACGACGTTCGCGACGGGCGCGAAGAAGAGCGCCATCCCGATGCCCGAGATCGTGAACGGCCCGACGAGGTCGACGTACGGCGTCGTCGGAGTCGACGCGGCCGCGATCCAGGCGAGGCCGACCGCCTGCAGCGCGAGCCCCACGCCGATGATCTTGTGGCCGCCGATCCGGTCCGAGAGGGCACCGGCGATCGGCGCGACGAACATCGGCATCACCGTCCAGGGCAGGATCCGCACGCCCGAGGCGAGCGGCGAGTAGCCCTGCACCGTCTGGAAGAACTGCGCAAGCAGGAAGATCGCGCCGAACATCCCGAACGACATGAACAGCGAGGCCAGGTTGGCGAGGCTGAAGGTCCGGTTCCGGAAGAAGCGCATCGGCAGCATCGGCTCCGGCGTCCGAATCTCCCACGCCACGAAGGCGGCGAGGACGGCGAGCCCGAGGACGAGCGCGCCGACGATCTGCACCGAGCCCCAGCCGACCGCGTTGCCGCGGACGAGGCCCCAGACGATCCCGAACAGGCCGGCGCTCACGAGCACGAGCCCGCGCAGGTCGAGCCGCTGGGCCGGGCCGTAGGTCTCGTCCAGCCGCGACAGCGCGAGTGGGATGAGCAGCAGGCCGAAGGGCACGTTGAGCCAGAAGATCCAGTGCCAGGAGATCCCGCTGACGACGGCGCCGCCGACGAGCGGGCCGAAGGCGACCGCGAGACCGCTGATCCCGCCCCACGCGCCGAGCGCGAGGCCACGCTTCTCGGCCGGCACCGCCGCGGAGAGGATCGTCAGCGTCAGCGGCATCACGAGCGCGCCGCCGAGCCCCTGCACCGCACGCGCGATGTCGAGGACGGCGATCGAGGGCGCGAGCGCGGCGGCCGCGGAGGCGGCCGTGAAGATCCCGACTCCGATCGCGAAGACGCGCCGTCGCCCGAGCCGGTCGCCGAGGGCGGCGCCGGTGAGCAGGAGCACGGCGAAGGTCAATGTGTAGGCGTTGACCGTCCACTCGAGCCCGCTCAGGCCCGCATGGAGGTCTCGCCGGATCACCGGCAGCGCCGTCGTGACGACGAGGTTGTCGAGCGTCGTCATGAAGAGCGCGGTCGAGGTGATGGCGAATGTCCAGAGCAGCTTGGGATTCATCAGTCCTCCTTGTCTCTCGTCGTCGTCACTTGTGTAGTGATTAGTTACTTACTAGCACGGCAAAAAAGAGAGCGCTAACCCTCGTCCTTGCAGCCGTCGAGCAGGCGCGCGGCCCAGGCCTCGTCCGAGTCCTCGAGGCCCATGGCCGCGATGACGTTGATCAGCATGCCCGTGGCGAAGAAGCGGCTGACCCGCGCCGGCCCGAGCCCGGAGACGCGCTCGACGTACGTCACCAGATCGCCGTAGCCGTTCCGCACGACCTCGCAGATCTCGGGGTCGTCGCAGGCCGAGTAGGCCTCGAGCTGCGCCTTCAGGCGTGTCCGGTCCGAGATCAGCGCCTGGACGTAGACGTCGCCCATCGCCTCGAGCGCCTCCTCGCCGCGCTTGCCCTCGGCCGCCCGCTGGAAGGTCTCGAGCGTCTCGCGCAGACAGCGGGCGACCGTCGCCTTGAAGAGCTCCTTCTTCGTCCCGAAGAGCCGGAAGACGTACGGCTGCGAGATGCCGGCTCGCCGGGCGATCTCCTCCGTCGAGGCGCCGTGCAGTCCTCGCGACGCAAATTCGATCTGCGCCGCGTCGAGGACCGCCTCGCGCCGCACCTCCGCGCTCTGCCGTGTCGTGGTCGCCATGCGCGCTATGTTAGTGGTGACTCACTACCTTGTCAAGGACGGATGCCACGCGCTCGACGTCGCCCTCCGTGATGCTCGTGTGGAACGGCAGTGCGAGCGCCCGCTCGTAGCTTAGGTCGGCGCCCAGGAACGGCCCCTGGTCGCGATAGGCGGCGAGCCGGTGCAGCGCGTAGGTGCCGATCTGGGCCTCGATCCCTTCCTGCCTGAGCGCCTCGAGCGCGTCGTCGCGCCGGTCGAGCTGGACGATGAACGCCTGCCGGCCGTGGCGGTCGCCCTCGTCCGCGCCCGGGAGCTCGACCAGGCCGTCCAGCCGCGCCGCGTACGCCGCCGCGACTCGCTCGCGCTCGCGGAGGAGCTCCTCGAGCCGCCGCAGCTGCGGAATGCCGACGGCGCAGAGGATGTCGGAGAGCCGGTAGTTCAGGCCGGGGCCCGCGATCTCGAACTCGCCGCGGCGGTCGATGCCGTGGTCTCGGAGCTCGCGAATCCGCTGCGCGAGCTCGGGCTCCGACGTCGTCACAGCGCCGCCCTCGCCCGTCGTGACGATCTTGCGCGGGTGGAACGAGAGGCAGCCGAGCCGACCCAGGCCGCCGCAGGGTCGATCGCCCCGGCGCGCGCCGAGCGCTCCGGCGGCGTCCTCGACGAGCACGACCTCCTCCGGTACAGCGGCGCGCAGCGTCTCCCAGTCGAGCGGCCGGCCGAAGAGGTGGACGGCGATCACGGCGCGGGTCCGCGGCGTCACCGCGGCGTGAGCGCGCTCGGGGTCGAGGTTCATCGTCCTCGGATCGACGTCGACGAGGACGGGCCTGGCGCCGACCTGGGCGACCACGTTCGCGGTGGCGGGGAACGTGTAGGCGGGGACGAGCACCTCGTCGCCCGGCCCGAGCCCCAGGGTCAGGACGGCGAGGTGCAGCGCAGCCGTTCCGGACGAGACGACGAGCGCGTGCTCGACGGCGCAGGCCCGCGCGAGCCCAGCCTCGAACTCGGCCACCTTCGGGCCCATCGTGAGCTGACCGCTCTCGAGCACCGCGGCGACCTCGGCCGCCTCCTCGGCGCCCACGTCGGGGCGCGCGAGCCGGATCACGCCAGTGCCGGCTTCCTCTGCCTGTACCAAGCGATCGTGCGCGCGAGGCCGTCGTCGAGCTCCACTTGGGCCTCGAAGCCGAGCAGCTCGCGCGCCTTGTCGACGTTCGGGATGCGGATCTCGACGTCCATGTAGTGGAGCGGCTGGAAGACGATCTCGCCCTGGGCGCCGGTCAGCCGCTTCACGCGGTGGGCGAGGTCGAAGATCGTGACCGTCGAGCGCGCGTTCCCGACGTTGAAGGTCTGGCCGACCGCCTCGGGGCGCTCGAGGCAGAGCAGAAGCGCCTCGACCATGTCGTCGACGTAGCACCAGGCGCGGATCTGCGCGCCGTCGCCGTGGACGACGAGGTCGGAGCCCTCCAGAGCCGCTTCGATGAAGGCGCGGATCGCCCCGCCGCCGATCTGGCCGGGCCCGTAGACGTTGAACGGCCGCAGCGTCACCGTCCGCAGACCGAACTCGTCGTGGTAGGCGCGCGCCATGTGCTCTCCCGCGAGCTTCGAGACGGCGTACGTCCACCGGGCCTCGCCGACCGAACCGGTCGTCGTGACCTGCCCTTCGCGGACGTTGTAGGCCTGCGTCCCGAACACCTCGCTCGTCGAGAAGTCGACGAGCCGTTCCAGCGAGTCGCGAGTCGCGAAGGCGGCCTCGAGCACGTTGTACGTGCCGATCAGGTTCACGCGCATCGTCCGGACCGGGCTCTCGAGCACCGTGTCGACTCCCGCGATCGCGGCCGCGTGGACGATGTGCGTCACGCCGCGGGCGAGGTCGCGAACGGTCTCCGCGTCGAGGACGTCGCCCTGGACGAAGGTCAGGTTCGGGTGGTCGGCGAGGTCGGTGCCCGAGAGCGCGTCTCGGTGCAGATTGTCGAGCGCGACGATCTCGTTGTCCTCGACCAGGCGCCGCGCAAGCGTCGTCGCGATGAAGCCCGCGCCGCCGGTGACGAAGATGCGCTTCCCTTGGAGCGACACGCGGGCGAGTCTACCGAGCGC
>VAYE01000028.1 GCA_005883235.1 Actinomycetota bacterium | reverse complement strand
CGCCTTCGTCCGCGAGCTGCTCGAGCACGAGCGGCTGGCCGAGTTCGCCGCCGCGCTTCCGGCGCGCGCGCGCGTCTCCGAGCCGGCTCTGCCGCTCGTCGTCGCAACGCTTCACGAGCTCCTCGAGCGGCCGCTTGCGATCGCCGTTCCGGAGGACGCAGACGAGCGTGACCTGGCCGAAGCCGCCGCCTGGTTCATCGGCGACGAGCGCGTCGCCCTGCTTCCGAGCCGCGGGGTTCGCTGGGATGCGGGGCTGCTGCCGCCGCCGCACCTCGTCGGCGAGCGCGCGCGCGCGCTCGAGGTGCTGGCCGCGGGCGGCCTCGTCTGTGCGTCCGCTTCGGCCCTCGCGGAGGGGATGCCGCCGCCCGACGCACGACCCGTGCCGGTCCGGGTCGGCGAGGTCGCGGGGCACGGCGAGCTTGCGGAGGCGCTCGCGCTCGTCGGGTACGAGCGCGTCGACCGCGTCGAGGAGCGCGGCCACTTCGCCGTCCGAGGCGACCTCATCGACGTCTTCCCGACGACCGGGCGCGAGCCGCTCCGGATCGAGTTCTTCGGCGACGAGCTCGAAAGCGTCCGGGCCTTCTCGCCGTTCACCCAGCGGACGCTGCACCCCGTCGAGGACGCGACGATCTATCCCGCCACCGAGCGACGCCTCGATCTGTCCGAGCCGACGCTCCCCGCCGACGAGCCCGCTGTTCCGAACGACCTGGTCGCGCCCCTGGGCGGCGCGCCGGATCTCGTCTGGCAGGCGGACGAGGTGCGCCGGGTCTGGGAGGAGGAGTTCGGGACGCAGCTCACGCTGAAGGGCGCCGCCGAGCTCGATCCGCTGCCCTCCGGCCAGCCGTTCGCCTTCGAGGCGCAGCGGCCTGCCCTGGCCGCGCGCGGGCTCGCCGAGGCCGAGAACGAGCTGGCCGGCTTCGTCCGGGCGGGTCTCCGCGTCGTCGTCGCGTTCCCGCACCGCGGCGAGGCGCTCCGGACGCAGAACCTGCTCCGCAAGGTCGAGGCCGACACGCTGGGGGAGCCCACGCTCCCGCGCGAGCCCGGAGTGCAGTTCGCCGTGGCGCCGGCGCGCCGGGGCTTCGTCTGGCGCGAGCTCGGGCTCGCTCTGCTCCCGGACACGCAGGTCTTCCGCCGGAGGGCGCCGCGGGCCGACGCGCGCGTCGGGCGGGCGCTCCAGTCGTTCGCCGACCTCCGCACGGGCGACCACGTCGTCCACGAGGACCACGGCGTCGGCAAGCTGCTCGGCTTCGAGACGCAGACCGTGGCCGGGGTCACGCGCGACTACCTCTTCCTCGGCTTCCGCGGCGAGGACCGGCTGTACGTCCCGCACGAGCAGCTCGGGAAGGTCTCTCGCTACATCGGCGCCGACGCGAAAGCGCCGGCGCTCTCGAAGCTCGGCGGCAAGGCGTGGCAGCTGCTCAAGAACCGAGCGCGCGCGAGCGTCCGCGAGCTTGCGGGTGAGCTGATCGCGCTCTACGCGCAGCGCCAGCGCGCGCCGGGAGTCCCCTACGAGCTCTCGAACGACTGGCTCGAGCGGCTCGAGGCCGAGTTTCCGTACCGCGAGACCGCAGACCAGCAGCGCGCGATCGAGGCCGTGAAGGAGGACCTCGAGGCCCCGCGCCCGATGGACCGGCTCGTCTGCGGCGACGTCGGCTTCGGCAAGACCGAGGTCGGGGTCCGGGCCGCCTTCGCCGTCGCCGTGAACGGCAAGCAGACGCTCGTCCTCGCGCCGACGACGATCCTCGCCGAGCAGCACTGGAACACCTTCCGCGAGCGCTACCGCGACTTCCCGGTGAACGTCGAGATGGTCTCGCGGTTCCGGAAGCCCTCCGAGGCGAAGAAGATCCTCGCCGACTTCTCGGCCGGCAAGGTCGACGTCCTCGTCGGAACGCACCGGGTCCTGAGCCGCGACGTCATCCCCAACGAGCTCGGGCTCGTGATCCTCGACGAGGAGCAGCGCTTCGGAGTCGCGCAGAAGGAGCTCCTGCGCTCGCTCCGGCTCGAGGTGGACGTGCTAGCCCTCTCGGCGACGCCGATCCCGCGCACGCTGCACATGTCGCTCTCGGGCCTGCGGGACATCTCGATCATCGAGACGCCGCCGGAGGGGCGACGGCCGATCCGGACGACGGTGTCCGAGTACGACGAGGAGGTCGTGAAGCTCGCGCTCGAGCGAGAGCACGCCCGCGGCGGCCAGTCTTTCTACCTCCACAACCGGGTCGAGACGATCGAGGAGGCCGCGCTCAAGCTCCAGCAGCTCTGCCCGGGTCTCCGCTTTCTCGTCGCGCACGGCCAGATGCGCGAGCGGGAGCTCGAGGAGAAGATGCACGCGTTCCTGCGGGGCGACGCCGACGTCCTCGTCTCGACGACGATCATCGAGTCGGGCCTCGACATCCCGCAGGCGAACACGCTCGTCGTCGAGCGAGCGGACACGCTCGGGCTCGCGCAGCTCTACCAGATCCGTGGCCGCGTCGGCCGCTCGGACGTGACCGCGCACGCGTACCTCTTCTATCCCGCCGCCAGCGAGCTCACCCCCGAGGCGCGGGCCCGTCTGGCGACGCTCGCCGACCACACGGAGCTCGGCGCCGGCTTCGCGATCGCGATGCGCGATCTCGAGATCCGCGGCGCGGGCGACCTGCTCGGCGCCGAGCAGTCGGGCCACGTCGCAGCCGTCGGGTTCGAGCTCTACGTCGAGCTCCTGAACGAGGCCGTCGCCGAGCTCTCGGGCCAGCGGCGAGCGGTGACGCGGCCGGTGCGCGTCGACGCCCGGGTCGACGCCTACGTCCCGGCCGCCTACATCGCCTCCGAGGCGTTGAAGATCGACCTGCACCGCAGGCTCGCGCTCACCGAGGACGACGACGAGCTCCGCGAGCTCCAGGCGGCGACGGAGGACCGGTTCGGCCCGCTTCCCGAGCCGGTGGAGAACCTCTTCGCGATCCAGGAGGCGAAGCTGAAGCTCGCCCGGATCGGGGCCGACTACCTCGTCTTCCGCGGCGGCCGGGCGAGCGTCGGGCCGCTCGTCCTCGGCTCCGGGGAGCTACGCGAGCTGCGGAGTCGCGTCGACACCGCGATCTACACGAGCGCGACTCGTGAGATTACGCTTCGAAACGAGGAATTCGACGGAGCCCTCCGGCTCGTCGATGCTATACTCGACGCGCGCCAGGCAGCGTGACGACACCGCTGCACATGGCGCTTGTTTCATGAGAGCCCTCCGCATTGCCCCCCTCGTCCTCCTCCTCGCGCTCGCGGCCGCGGGCTGCGGCGGCGGCGGCTCGACGAAGGTGCCCGGCGACGCGGTGGCCGTCGTCGCCGGCGACCCGATCTCGAAGACCGCCTACGACGCTCAGATCGCGCGCACGAAGCGCGGCTACAAGCAGCAGCACCGCGCGTTTCCGAAGGCGGGAACGGCGCAGTTCCAGCAGATTCAGCAGTCCGCGATCAACTTCCTCGTCCAGAGCCAGGAGCTCGAGCAGAAGGCGAAGCAGCTCGGCGTCACGGTGAGCGACAAGCAGATCTCGGACCGGTTCGCGCAGATCAGGCGGCAGCTCGGCGGCGAGAAGAACCTCGAGTCGCAGGCGAAGGCGAACGGCCTCACCCTCCAGGACGTGCGCGACATCGTCGTGCGGCCCCAGCTCCTGTCCGAAGAGATCTACAAGAAGGTCACGGCCGACGTGAAGGTCTCCGACCAGGACGTCCAGAAGTACTACACCTCGCACCTCAAGCTCTATCAGCAGCCCGAGTCGCGAGACGTCCGCCACATCCTCGTCTCGGACCACGCCCTCGCGAACACGCTCTACAAGAAGATCAAGGCCGGCGCCGACTTCGCCAAGCTCGCGCGCAAGTACTCCAAGGATCCGGGGTCGCGCGCGCAGGGCGGGAAGCTGACGGTCGTGAAGGGCCAGACGGCCGGACCGTTCGACCAGACGGCGTTCCTGCTCGCGAAGGGTCAGGTCTCGCGGCCGATCAAGACCCAGTACGGCTGGCACATCATCCAGGCGCTCTCCGACGTGAAGCCCCCGCACACGACGCAGCTCAAGGACGTCAAGCAGGCGATCAAGCAGCAGCTGCTCCAGCAGCGCAAGCGCGACAAGTGGGCGAAGTGGATCAACGACACGAAGAAGGAATACGCGAAGAACGTCCACTACCAGGTCGGCTACGCGCCGCCGACCACCTCCTCGACCGCGACCACGTAGGTGGCGGTCGCCGAGGCGCTGGCCGAGCTGCAGCGGCTCACCGAGCGCCTGCGGCGGGACTGCCCGTGGGACCGGGCCCAGACGGCGCGCACGATCGTCCCGCACACCGTCGAAGAGGCCTACGAGGTCGCTGACGCGGCCCTCGCGGGCGACGACGCGAAGCTCCTCGACGAGCTCGGCGACCTGCTCTTCCAGGTGTACTTCCTGGCGCTCCTGCTCCAGGAGCGTGACGCCGGCGATCTGGAGACCGTCGCTACGCGCATCCGCGACAAGCTCGTCCGCCGGCACCCCCACGTTTTCGGCGACGCGCAGGTCGACTCGGCCGGGGCCGTTAAAGCGCGTTGGGAGGACATCAAGCGTGAGCAGGAAGAGCGCGAAGGAGTCTTTCACCATGTCCCCGGAACGCTCCCGGCGCTGCTCCTCGCACGGAAGGTGCAGAGCCGCGCGCGCGCCGTCGGCTTCGAGTATCCGGACGTCGCGGGCGCGCTCGCCGACCTCGACGCCGAGCTGACCGAGCTGCGGGCGGAGCTCGGCGAGGAGCCGGCGCCCGAGACCGAGCCGGACCCGCGCCACTTCGCCGAGCTCGGCGACGTCCTCTTCGCCGCGGTCAACGTCGGGCGGAGGCTGAACGTCGACCCCGAGCTGGCGCTGCGCGCGGCGACTGAGCGGTTCCGCGACCGCGTCGAGACGGCGGAACGCCTCGCCGCCGAGCAGGGCGAGACGTGGGTTGAGCTGCCGCTCTCCGACCAGGATCGCTACTTCGATCGCGCCAAGGAGGCAGGCCGGTGAGCCGGATCGCCGAGGTGCACGCGCGGCAGATCCTCGATTCGCGGGGGAACCCGACCGTCGAGGTCGAGGTCGGCCTGGAGTCGGGCGCCGGCGGCCGGGCGGCGGTTCCCTCCGGCGCCTCGACGGGCGTCCACGAGGCGCTCGAGCTCCGGGACGGCGGCTCGGAGTGGGGAGGCAAGGGCGTGACGCGCGCCGTCGAGA
>VAYE01000027.1 GCA_005883235.1 Actinomycetota bacterium | reverse complement strand
GAGGTCGTCGGGCACGTCGACCGCGTCCGCGAGGTGCCGCCGGGGGTGGACGTCGACGAGTTCCGGCCGCGGTCGCGTGACGAGGCCCTCGTGGGACTCCTCGAGGAGTCCCGCCGCGACCCGCCCAATGGAGAGAACGCGCAGGAGCGCCTACCAGACGAGGCGAACGCAGACCGACTCGAGGCGTTCCTCGCGGCCGACGAGCCGACGGTCGTCTACTTCGGCAAGCTCCTCTTCAACAAGGGCGTCCACGTGCTGTTCGAGGCGCTCCGCGAGCTGGACGCGCGCGCCGTGATCGTCGGCTTCGGCGACTACCGGCCCGAGCTCGAGGCCTTGGCCCCGGAGCGCACGCTCTTCACGGGCCCGCTCGAGCACCGGCACCTCGTGCACCTGCTGCCGCTCGCGGACGTAACGGTCGTCCCCTCGATCTTCCCCGAGGCGTTCGGAATGGTCGCGGCCGAGGCCGCGGCGGCCGGCTGTCCGGCGCTCGTCGCCCGGCACTCCGGGCTGGCGGAGGTTGCCCGCGGGCTCGAGGCCGAGTACCCGCCGCAGCACGCAGGCCTCGCGAGCTTCGAGACCGGCGACGTGGACGACCTGCGGGAGAAGCTGAGTGCGATCCTCGCTCTCCCTTCCGAGGAGCGGCGTGAGCTCGGCGCCGCCGCGCGCCGCGCCGCCGTCGCGCGCTGGAGCTGGGCGAGCGTCGCGGCGCGGCTGCTCGCGCCCCTGAACGCGCCATAATCAGCCCCAACGCACGAGGGGAGCGGTTGAGATGGCAGGCAGCGACCTCACCACGCGCTCTGGTGGGCACTCGGCAGCGCCGTGCTGATGGTCATCGGCTCGTTCGGGCCCTGGGCGAAGATCTTCGTCTTCTCCGCCAACGGGACGGACGGCGACGGCTGGATCGTGATCTTCGCCGCACTTGCGGCCGCGGGCGCCCTGTGGCGCTACTGGTTCGTCCGCACCCGCGTCTGGCTCGTGATCGCGTTCCTCGGCGGCGTTGCCGGTGTCGCGACGACGGTCATCGACCGCATCAACCTCCAGGACGTCATCGACCGGAGCCCGTTCGGCGGTCTGCTGCGACCTGGGTGGGGGATCTACGCTGCGATGCTCGGCTCGGCCAGTCTCTGCGCCGCGGTCGCCGCTCTGTGGGTGCTCCGGGCCGAGCCGACGGCCGCGGCCCCCGCACCGTCTCCGCCGACCCAGCCGTAGTCGCCGATCGCTTCAATTACTGTAGGAGTGTGGGTGACGAGCAGGTTCTGACCCCGGACGAGCAGATCGAGCTTGCCCGCGAGGCCTTCGAGTCGGCGACCGACTTCACCGTCGCGGTGGAGGAGGAGTTCGCGCTCCTCGACCCGGGGACGCTCGAGCTGACGAACCGCTTCGAGGAGCTCCAGGCCGCGGCCGCCGGGACCGAGCTCGAGCCGCACCTCGTCGGCGAGCTGATCGCCTCGGAGGTCGAGGTCAAGACCGGCCGTTGCGACACCTTCCTCGAGGCCGCGCAGCGGATGGTCGAGCGACGCGCTCAGCTCCGCGCGCTGGCCGGGAGCCTGGGCGTCGGCCTGGCGGCGACCGGAACGCATCCGTGGAGCCGCTGGCAGGACCAGCGGATCATCGACACGCCGCACTACCGCCGGAACAACGAGCTCCTGCAGTACGTCGTGTGGCGCAACAACAGCTTCGGCATCCACGTCCACGTGGCGATTCGCGGCGCAGACCGCGCCGTCCGCGTGGCCAACGGGTTGCGGCCCTTTCTGCCCGAGCTGCTCGCGCTCTCGACGTCGTCCCCGTTCGTCGAGCGCGTGAACACGGGCCTGCACTCCGCGCGGACGCAGATCTTCACCCGCATGTTCCCGCGCTGCGGCGTCCCGGACGCCTACGCCGACTGGGTCGAGTTCGAGCGCTACGTACGCCTCCTCTACGAGACCGAGTCGATCACCGAGCACACCCAGCTCTGGTGGAGCGTTCGGCCGCACTTCGCCTTCCCCACGGTGGAGATCCGGATCTGCGACGCGCAGCCCGACCTCGCGGAGGCGCAGTCGCTCGCCGCCCTCATGTACGCCCTCGGCGTGCGGATCGCGCGCGCCCTCGACGAGGGCGAACCGCTTCCGGATCCGCCGCGGCGCCTGATCGAGGAGAACCTCTGGCGGGCGATCCGCTACGGCCTCTCGGACGGCCTGATCGACTTCGAACGCGGTGTGGTCGTGCCGGCGCGCGCCAGGCTCGAGGCGCTCATCGAGTGGGTCATGCCGGTCGCCGAGGAGATCGGCGCCGTCTCCTACCTCGCCGTCCCTGGGGCCAACTCCGCCGAGCGCCAGCGTGCGCGTCACGCGGAAGGAGCCACGCTGGAGCAGATCTACGCCGACCTCGCGCTCGTCCCGCCCCGGGAGCTCGTCGGTGGCTGAGCAGGAACCGCCCCAGGACGAGGTCGGCGAGGCCGAGTTCGCGGCGCGGCTCGAGGAGGAGCTCAAGCGTCTCAAGATCTCGGACGTCCTCGTCCAGACGCTCTACACGATCTCGTCGCTCGGCTACCACAAGCTCGGGACCGACCACCGCGACCTGCCGCAGGCGCGTCTGGCGATCGATTCGCTCCGTGCGCTCCTGCCGGTGTTGAAGGACGCCGCGCCGGCCGAAGTCGTGCGCGACTTCGAGCAGGTCGTCGCCAACATGCAGCTCGCCTACGCCGCCGCGGTGAAGGAGGCCGAGCCGGCGGAGCCGAAGCCTGCGGAGGCCGAGCCGCCGCCCGCGGCCGAGGATCTCGAGCCCGTGGACGACGAGGAGCTCGGCGGGGGCGGCTGAGGCACGGCTCGAGTCTCGTGTGATAGAAACCTGCCCGCGCCGAGCGACCTCGGCGCTGACTTTGTGAGGGGCAGGAATGGTTCTCGGCAGCTTCTTCAGTAGCCATCCGGTCGGGTTCGCGCTCGTCTGCGCGCTCGTCGCCGTCGCCTACGGGATCGGCCTGACGGTCTGGCTGCTGGGCCGGCCGGCGGGCAGCGAGCGGATGCAGGAGATCTCGCGCGCCGTCCAGGAGGGCGCGGCGGCGTACCTCCGGAAGCAGTACTCGACGATCGCCGTCGTCTCGGTCGTCCCGTTCCTCCTGCTCGGCTTCTACAACAAGCTCGGGTGGGGTACGGCGGTCGGATTCCTCGTCGGCGCCGTGCTCTCCGCGGCGGCCGGCTTCATCGGGATGAACGTCGCGGTCCGCTCGAACGTGCGCACCGCCGAGGCCGCCCGCCACGGCCTGAAGCCGGCGCTCAACGTCGCCTTCCGCGCCGGCTCCGTCACCGGCCTCCTCGTCGTCGGGCTCGGCCTCTTCGGCGTCGCCGGCTACTACGCGCTCCTCACGCACGGCTTCCACCACACCCAGCGCTCCGCGATCACCGACCTCGTCGGGCTCGCGTTCGGCGGCTCGCTGATCTCGGTCTTCGCGCGACTCGGCGGCGGCATCTTCACGAAGGCGGCCGACGTGGGCGCCGACCTCGTGGGGAAGATCGAGGCCGGGATCCCGGAGGACGACCCGCGCAACCCGGCCGTGATCGCGGACAACGTGGGCGACAACGTCGGCGACTGCGCCGGAATGGCCGCCGACCTGTTCGAGACCTACGCCGTGACCGCCGTCGCGGTGATGCTGCTCGGGATCACCCTCCACTCCGGGAACCTCGCGCTCTACCCGCTCGCGCTCGGCGGCATCTCGATTCTCGCGTCGGTGATCGGCACGTTCTTCGCGCGCATCGGCCGCGGCGGCTCGATCATGAACGCGCTCTACAAGTCGGTGATCGTCGCGACCGTTCTGTCGGCGATCGGGTTCATCCCGGTCACGATGGCGTACGACGGCGGCCGCTTTACCTTCCGCGAGCTCTACATCTCGGCGATCGTCGGCCTGATCGTGACGTTCCTGCTCGTCGCGATCACCGAGTTCTACACCGGCACGCGCTGGAATCCGGTGAAGTCGATCTCGAAGGCGTCACAGACGGGGCACGCCACGAACATCATCGAGGGCCTCGCCGTCGGGATGCAGGCGACCGCGCTGCCCGTGATCGTGATCGCGGCCGGGATCCTCGTCGCGCACCACTTCGCCGGCCTCTACGGGATCGGCGTCGCCGTGATGGCGCAGCTCTCGATGACCGGCCTGATCGTCGCGCTCGACGCGTACGGCCCGGTCACCGACAACGCGGGCGGGATCGCCGAGATGGCCGACCTCCCCCCGGAGGTGCGCGGGATCACCGATCCGCTCGACGCCGTCGGCAACACCACGAAGGCGGTGACGAAGGGCTACGCGATCGGCTCGGCCGCCCTCGCCGCCCTCGTCCTCTTCGACAGCTACACGAGCGGCCTGCACGAGCAGGCGAAGGCGGGCAGCTCGCTTAGTCACATCGTCTTCAACCTGAGCGACGCCTGGGTCGTCGCAGGGCTGCTGATCGGCGGCCTGATGCCGTTCCTCTTCGCGTCGCTCGCGATGCAGGCCGTCGGGCGCGTCGGCGGCGAGGTCGTGCAGGAGGTGCGCCGCCAGTTCCGCGAGCACCCCGGGATCATGGAGAGGACGGAGAGGCCGGACTACTCGCGCGCGGTCGGCATCGTCACCGGCTCGGCGATCAAGTCGATGCTCGCGCCCGCACTGATCCCGATCGCCTTCCCGATCGTGGTGGGGATCATCAACCCGCGGATGCTCGGGGGCTTGCTGATCGGCACGATCGTCACCGGCCTTTTCCTCGCGATCGCGATGACCGCCGGCGGCGGAGCCTGGGACAACGCGAAGAAGCTGATCGAGGACGGCCTCTACGGCGGCAAGGGCTCCGAGGCCCACGCCGCCGCCGTGACCGGCGACACCGTCGGCGATCCGTACAAGGACACGGCCGGCCCGGCGATCAACCCGATGATCAAGATCACGAACATCGTGGCGATCCTGATCATCCCGCTGATCGTCAGCGTTCACGGCTAAGAGCGTGGGGGAACCCCTGGTTCCCCACGCGCCCCCTCCTTGCAGACGTGGCCGTCGCTCCGCGGTTTCAGGAGCCGCCTGAGCGTGTGGCGGCTCGAAGGCGGCGTGGTAGAGCCTCCCACCGGGCCGAGCCCGGCTCCGGCGGCCGATCGCTCCGACCCTAGGGCGGCTTAAAGTGCGCTAGTGCCCAGGCGGCGTCGGCAGCAAGGGCTCGAGCGGGTTCTCGGGACGCCCGCGCTCTTCGCCACCGCCTACGGCAACGTCGGCTCCTCGATCTACTACGCGCTCGGCGTCACGGCGGGCATCGCCCTCGGGCTCACGCCCGTCGTCTTCATGATCAGCGGCCTCATCTTCGCGGCGACGGCCGCGACCTACGCCGAGGGCACCGTGCTGTTTCCGGAGGCCGGCGGCTCGTCGAGCTTCGCGCGCCACGCGTTCAACGAGGTCGTCTCGTTCGGGGCCGCCTGGGCGCAGATGCTCAACTACGTCATCACCGTCGCCATCTCGGCGTTCTTCGTCCCGCACTACCTCTCGATCTTCTGGGCGCCGCTGCGGACGACGCCCTGGGACGTGATCGGCGGGGCGGCCGTGATCGCGTTCCTC
>VAYE01000026.1:490-6003 GCA_005883235.1 Actinomycetota bacterium | reverse complement strand
GATTCGTCGCGATCGGGAGCGTCTGCGGCGCGCTAGGTCCGATGTCGCACTGCGAGCCGGCGTTCGGAGTCGGTGCGGCGCCGTTCGCAGCGCCTCCGAGGTGAACGAAGACACAGCGGCCGGACGCTTCGGTCGGACCGATCCACAAGCTCGCTTCCCCCGCCGGCGTCGAAACAGAAACGAGCTTCTGTACTCCACTCGCGACGATGCCGGGAACACGTGGGTCGGAATCGAGACGGCCGAACAGTCCGTGTCCGATCCCGAGCGCAGGCGTCGCGATGACCGCGACGATCGCCGCCGCCGCGGCGACGAGCGCGTGCCGCGGCCGAAGGCCCCGAAGCGGCCGGCTGCGAGCACCGGCGGCCTGGAGCTCTCGAAGCAGATGGTCGCGACGCGCACGAAAGTGGGCCCCGGGAAGGCTGCGGGCAGGCGGCGGTCGGTGCAGATCCTCGGTCACGGCGCTCTCCTTGGAGTCGAAAACGGTTCGCCTTCCTCATGACCGCTCGCAACTGTGAGTTCCCGCAGACGCCTGCGAGCGCGGGACAGACGCGACCGAACGGTGCCGATCGGGATCCCGAGTCCGACTGCGGCCTCCTCGTACGAAAGGCCTGACCACACGCAGAGAGCCAGGAGATCTTGGTCTCGGGCCGGCAGCGTGCGCAGATGCTCGAGGACGACGGCCATCCGGCTTTGGTCGGCGAGACGCGACTCGACGTCTTCTGCGAAGTCCGGTGTCTCCGTCTCGCGTGGAAGCCGCGCAAGCGCGCGTCGGTACCGACGCTGCGTTCGCCGGCGATTACGGACGACGAACGTCGCGATTCCGAACAGCCAGGCCCTGACCATTCCGGGCGCCAGCCTCTTCTCCCGCCTCCGCCAGGCTTCGAGAAAGACGATCGACATCAAGTCCTCCGCGGCGGCCCAGTCCGCCGTTCGGCGGAAGCAGAAGTTGTAGATCGCTCGGGAGTGCCGCTCGAAGAGAACCGCGAAGGCGTCCGCATCACCACTCTGGGCACTCAGCCACAGCTCGTCGTCCGAAGGCCGCACGACCGAGCCGGCAGCCGTCAGCAATAAGTGTCGCCGGACGTATCGCTCTTACCGGCTCCTACCACGTTGATGTACAGGAATGTGTGCACCCAAGCACCCGCGCAGGGAACGGTCGGGGTGTTCCACGATTGCGTTCCACCGCCATAGGAACCTGTCTTGGTGATCAAGGCGCTGCCCGCTCGGTTGACCATCCGGATCGTGTACGTGTAGGCGGGAGGCGGTGAGCCGCACAAGACATATCCGTCGGCGTAACCCGTGCGGTTCCCGCTGAAGACGATCGGGACGCGGGCGTCAGGACTGCACGTTGCAAAGATCCGCGACGTGCGCGCAGGCGAGGCGGTCGGGACGAGCAGCACGAGACAGCAGAGACCGCCGAGGACGGCCGATGACAGGACAATGCGGCTTCGAGAGGACATTTCGCCTCCGATCTCGCAGGCCGGATTGGATTTCGCGGGAGCGTCGGCCCCGCTTCAGCTCGAAGCTAACACCACCTTGCGTTTAGGTCAACGTGGCATTTGCAGACATGGCCACATTGTCCACAACATGCGAAGGACGCTCTTCAGGCTGTGATCCGCTCGATCGCCCTCTCGTAGGCCTCGACGTAGTTCGCGACCATCCGCTCGGGGGCGAAGCGCTCCTCGACGTAGCGGCGACACTCGTTCGGGTCGAGCGCGTCCGCCTGCTCGAGGGCGGCCGGCATGTCGCGGTACGTGTCGACGACAATCCCGCTCCGGCCGTCCTCGATCACCTCGGGCACCGCTCCCCAGCGGGTCGCGATCACCGGCGTCCCACACGCCATCGACTCGATCATCACGAGCCCGAACGGCTCCTCCCACTCGATCGGGAAGAGCGTCACGCGCGCGTCCTGGAGGAGCTCCACCTTCTGCCCGTGCGACACCTCGCCGAGGTACTCGATCCCGCCGACGAGATGCGGCTCGACGTACTCCGCGAAATACTCGATCTCCTTCGCGTCCTGCTTCTTGCCCGCAAGCTTGAGCGGCAGCCCTGTCTCGCGCGCGACCGCGATCGCCCGGTGCGCGCCCTTGTCGGCGCTCATGCGGCCGAGGAAGAGCAGGTAGTCGCCGCGGTGCGGCTTGCAGGGATAGAGCGAGAAGTCGAGCGCGTTCGGGCAGTTGGCGATCCACGGCAGGTCCGGCTTCGGCTTGCGCTGGTTGAGCGAGATCGAGATGAAGCCGACCCGCCGCGCGAGGTGGGCGATCCGCTCGTACACCTCTCCCGGCTCGCCGTCGAGCGGCCCGTGCAGCGTGTGCACGACCGGCGTCTCGACGAGGCCCCCGGCGAGCGCCGCGACCTGGCCCGAGTGGTCGTTGATGACGTCGAACTCGTCCGCCCGGCCGTAGCAGGCGAGCGCGTGCCGGAGCTCGGGAAGCGACTTGCCGATCCGCTCGCTCGGCGGGTCCGCGAAGACCGCCTCGAGCTTCGCCTTCGTGCGCGAGTCGCCGGACGCGAAGAGCGTCACGTCGTGGCCCGCGTCGGCGAGCCCGTCCGCGAGGAGCGAGACGACCCACTCGATCCCGCCGTAGCCGCGCGGCGGCACCGCGAACCAGGCCGGCGCGAGGACGGCGATTCTCACCGCGCCTCCACCTCTACGGTGCCCCGCACGAGGCGCACGTCCCAGGCGCGCTCGAAGGCGCGGACGCCGGAGAGCCGCATGTACTCGCCCGCCCAGGAGGGGATCTCCGGCGGCGCCAACGTCTCCAGATCGTGGCGGCGCCGGTTCGGCTGGAGGCCGAGCAGCACCTGGACGAGCAGGACCGGCGCGCCGGCCGCCCACGCCTGCGGCCGCGCCGCAGTCGGGTAGGCGATCGGGAACGGCGTCTGCGAGCGGCGCATCCCGGCGAAGACCTCCGGCAGCTGGAAGCCGAAGTGACCCGCGGCCATCAGCATCCGCTGCACGATCCTGAGCGCCTCCGGCCAGCGCCCGTAGCGCGCGAGACCCCAGGCGATCAGCGAGTTGTCGTGCGGCCAGACGGTGCCGTTGTGGTACGAGAGCGGATTGAAGGCCGCGTCCTCCGAGGACATCGTCCGCACCCCCCAGCCCGACCACAGCGCCTCGCCCATCAGCGCGTCGACGACCGCGTCGACCCGCTCGGGCGGCACGATCCCGCTCCACAGCAGGTGCCCGATGTTCGAGCAGAGCGCGTCGACCTGCTGCTTCTCGCCGTCCAGCGCGAGCGCGTAGTAGCCGCCCCGCCGCTCGATCCAGAACGCCGCGTCGAACCGCGCCTTCAGCTCCTCCGCCTCGCGCTGGAGCCGCTCGCCCAGCTCACGGTCGCGCCACACCTCGCGCGCCAGCTCGGCCGCGCGCAGCTTCGCGTCGTACACGTATCCCTGCACCTCGACCGGCGCGATCGAACCCTGCGCCAAACGGCCGTCCGCGAAGCGCTGCGAGTCGTCCGAGTCCTTCCACGACTGGTTGTGCAGACCGCGCTCGCTCCGCCGCCGGTACTCGACGAAGCCGTCCCCGTCCAGGTCGCCGTACCGGTCGATCCACTCCAGCGCCCGCAGCGCCGGCTGCCTCAGATCCCGCACCAGCGCCGCGTCGTCCGTCCACCGCCACACCTCCGACAGGAGCACGAGCCAGAGCGGCGTCGCGTCGACGGTGCCGTAGTAGGCCGGGAACCACGCGCTCGCCGCCTTCCCCCGCCGCACCTCGTGCACGATCTTCCCCGGCTCGGCGTCGATCATCGGGTCGTCCTCGGTCGCCTGGAGCTCCGCCAGCACCGCCAGCGCCGTATGCGCCAGCTCCGGGCCGAAGAGGAGCGTCTGGAGGCACGTGATCAGCGTGTCCCGCCCGAAGACGGTCATGAACCACGGCATCCCGGCCGCGGGCAGCTTCCCGATCCCGGAGTCGCCGCCGCGGATGCGCAGCGCCGCCAGATCCGCCACCGACTGCGTGAACGCGTGGCCGAGCTCCTCCCAGCTCGCCCGGATGTGCGGCACGCGGAGCTGCCACGCCGCCAGGGAGTCGCGCACGTGCCCGAGCTCCTCCCCGAAGCGGCGTGCCGCGAGGCGCGCCGGGACCTCCTCGTCGTCGAACGAGGGGAAGACGCCGACCTGCACCTCCCAGCGCTCGCGTGGCCCGAGCGTCACCTCGTACCGGACTGTCGAGTCGCTCGCCTCGCCCGGCTGCGAGAGCACGACCTGCGTCTGGACGGACCGGTCGCCTGGGTCCTCGAGGAGGAAGACGTTGCCCTCCCCGTTGAAGCGGCCGCCGACGACGGGCGGCAGGGGATCGGCGCCAAGCGGGTTCCCGAGCGCGAAGTCGTGGTCCTTGACGGAGAAGATGTCCGCGAAGTCGTTGCCGAACTCGAGCCCGACGACGAACGAGGCCGGCTCCATGCCCTCGTTCTCGACGACGATCACGTCCTGCATCGCCTCGCCGATGAAGCGGCGCCGCTCGACCGAGAGCACGTCCTGGCCCAGGCCGCCGGCGCGCGGGTTGCGCATGTAGAAGGCGGCCGAGAAGTACTCGACCTTTCCGGACGAGAGGAGAAGCGGCCGCTCGCCGTTGATCGTGAGCGTGAAGCGGGAGAGGAAGCGCGTGTCCTCGGCGAAGAACCCGCCCGTCCGGCCGTCGAGGTCGCCGACCTCGTCGGAGAGGCAGAAGGTCGAGCCCTCGAGGATGGTGACCGACATGGCGAACTACTCCGTACGCAGGATGCGCCCACCGCTCGATTGTGCAAGGGCCTTGACGACGAGCTCGTCCACGTTCACGTGCGGCGGCCGGGTGAGCGCGAAGAGGATGCACTCGGCGACGTCCTCCGGCCGCATCGCCTCGACCCCGGTGTAGACGGCGCGCGCCTTCTCCGTGTCGCCGCGGAAGCGGACGAGCGAGAAGTCGGTCTCGACGAGCCCCGGGTCGACGGTCGTGATCCGGATCGGCCGCCCGAGCAGGTCCTCGCGCAGCGCGTACGTGAAGCCACGCACGGCGAACTTGGAGGTCACGTAGAGCGCCGCGTTCTCGTACGCCTGCCGGCCGGCGACGGAGCCGATGTTCACGACGTGCCCGCCGTCGCGCAGGTGCGGCAGGCAGAGACGCGTCATGCGGATGAGCCCGTTCACGTTCGTCTCGAGGACGGTCCGCTCGTCCTCCTCGCTCGACCCGTCGAAGGGCTCGCGCCCGAGGGCGAGGCCGGCCGCGTTGACGAGGACGTCGATCCCGCCGAGCTCCTGGACAGCGCGGTCGACGAACCGCTCGCAGCTCGCCGGGTCGGTGGCGTCGAGCTCGAGCGCGAGGTCGGCGTCGACGCGATCGGCCCGCCGCGCGCCCGCGACGACTCGCGCGCCGGCAGCCCGGAGCGCGGCGACGGTGGCGGCGCCGATCCCGCTCGACCCGCCCGTGACGACCGCCGCCTTCCCCTGGAGCGCGCTCACCAAGTGAGCTTAGTTCAGGCTCCGCAGACGCTGCGGGCGGCCGACGATGCCATCGCGATCGGGCCGAGCCT
>VAYE01000026.1:0-391 GCA_005883235.1 Actinomycetota bacterium | reverse complement strand
CGGTTCGCGCGCCATTCTTCCAGCGCCTTCACCACGCCGACGCGATCCGTCATCCGGTAGTAGGCGTGGCGCCCGCCCCTCGTTGAGGGCCCTGACTTCTCCAGGAGGCCGTAGGTGACCAGGATCCGGAGGTTCGGGATCCACCGCGGCGAGCCGCGCTGAGCCAACTCCTCGACCACCCACGCGCCGGCGAACTCGCCGCCGTGTTCTTCGACACGGGCGGCCACCGCCGTCGCGGCCTCGAGGACCGGCAGCCACTCCGGATGCTCGATGGCGAGACGACGAACCGCGCGGTCAGAATTGTTGATCATCTTGATGTGCTGCCTTACACCGGCGACTCGCGCCGGAAAGGAGCGCCGAGCTCGACCGCCTGGTGCGCGCCGGCGGCGTG
>VAYE01000025.1 GCA_005883235.1 Actinomycetota bacterium | reverse complement strand
GTACGACTCCGACGAGGGTCGCGCCTACGCCGCGGCGATCACCGCGCTCATGACCGGCCGCGCCTACCGCAAGTCGGCCGAGGTGGCGAAGCGCATGGGCCCGTTCGAGGGCTACCAGCCGAACGCAGCCGCGATGATCGGCGTGATCGCGAAGCACCGCGCCGCGGTCGGGAACATCGAGAACACGTCGTCGGTGCCCGAGGATCTGCTCTCGGCCTGCAGGCAGTCCTGGGACGACGCGCTCGACCTAGGCGAGGTCAGCGGCTACCGCAACGCGCAGGCGACCGTGCTCGCCCCCACCGGGACGATCAGCTTCATGATGGATTGCGACACGACCGGCGTGGAGCCCGACTTCTCGCTCGTCAAGTCGAAGAAGCTCGTCGGCGGCGGCGAGCTCACGATCGTGAACCGCAGCGTGCCGATGGCGCTCGAGAAGCTGGGCTACGCGCCCACCGAGCGCGAGGAGATCGTCGCGTTCATCGACGAGCGCAACACGGTCGTCGGCGCGCCGTACCT
The DNA here is from genome assembly GCA_005883235.1 of Actinomycetota bacterium. The sequence goes on along the minus strand of VAYE01000025.1, from coordinate 7,200 downwards.
CAAGACCGAGCACTACCCGGTCTTCGACTGCGCGGTCGGCGAGCGGGCGATCCACTACTCGGGCCACGTGAAGATGATGGGCGCCGTCCAGCCGTTCATCTCGGGCGCGATCTCGAAGACGGTGAACCTGCCCGAGACGGCCACGGTCGAGGAGGTGCGTGAGCTCTTCGTCGACTCGTGGAAGCTCGGCGTGAAGGCGATCGCGATCTACCGCGACAACTGCAAGGTCGCGCAGCCGCTGTCCGGCAAGAGCGAGAAGACCGAGGTGGCCAGCCCGCCCGTGCCTCTCACGCAGCGCCGCCGGCTACCGGAGGATCGCGTCGAGGTCGGCCGCAAGTTCCAGGTCGGCGAGTACGAGGGCTACATCCACGTCGGTCTCTACGAGGACGGCACGCCGGGCGACATCTTCTGCGACGTCGCCAAGGTCGGGACGACGCTCCAGGGGCTCGTGAACTCGCTGATGATCTCGGTCTCGGTGGGCCTGCAGTACGGCGTGCCGCTCGAGGTGTACGTGTCGAAGTTCGCGCACATGCGCTTCGAGCCCGCGGGCCTGACGAACGACGCCGACATCCGCACTGCGAAGTCGATCGTCGACTACATCTTCCGCTGGATGGGCAAGAAGTTCCTCACCGCCGACCAGCAGGAGGAGCTCGGGATCATGAGCCCGGAGGTCCGCGCGCGGCTGGCCAAGTCGTATGCGGTGCTGGAGAACGGCGGGATCGTAGGCGAGCCGGCGGCGGACCCGGTGCCTGCGGGCCAGACGGCGCTCTTCAACCACTGGGAGGATGCAGTGGAGTGCGCGCGCTGCGGCGGCCGGATGGTGCGAACGGGCTCGTGCTATACGTGCCGCGACTGCGGCACGAACACCGGCTGCTCGTAGCGGCGCTCTGACACAAGACGTAGCCTGCGTCATGTGGAGCTGCGCGATGTCGCGCCGGGTCTCTGGATTTGGCGGGCCGAGCATCCCGACTGGGCGCCGCACCTGGGCTGGCCGCCGACGGTTACGTCGACGTGCGTCGAGTCGGCCGGTGAAGTCGCGCTCCTCGACCCGCTCGCGCCGCCTGACGACGCGACCGACATCTGGGAGCGGCTCGACGCGCGGCCGCCGACGCTCGTCGTCGTTCTCAAGCCGGATCACGTTCGGGACGTCGACGTCTTCGGCCGGCGCTACGAGGCGCGTGCCTACGGGCCGGCGCTCTTCTGGCGCACGGACATCCCCGAGATCCACCTCGAGCCAATCGAGCCCGGCAGCGAGCTACCCGGCGGCCTCGTCGCTCTCTACGACGGTCGCGGCCGTAACGAGACGCCGCTGTGGCTGCCGGAGCAGCGCGCTCTCGTCTTCGCTCCGTTCGAGCACGTGATCGTCTCGCACGGCGAGCCGGTGCACGATCGCGCCGCGTACGAGCGCGCGCTTGAGCTGCCGCCCTACGGCTGAACGACCACGGCCTAGACTCGCCGCATGGAGAACATCTACACAGCAGAGCTGAGGGACGAAGGCGACTACCGCCGTGCGCGGCTCGGCGCGCGCGCGGGTGCGGAGCACCTCGGGTTGACGGTCTACGAGCTGGCGCCTGAGCAGGGCATGCACTTCCACTACCACCTGCAGCGCGAGGAGCTCCTGGTCGTGCTCGGGGGGACGGTTGCCGTCCGTACGGGCGGCGGCTGGCAGGACGTGCCCGAGGGCGGGGTCGTGGCCTTCCCTCGCGGCGAGCGCGGGGTGCACGCATACGAGAACCGCGGCGACCGGCCTGTCCGTCTCCTCATGTTCAGTGAGCAGAATGCGCCAAATGTGAGTGTCTACCCGGACGCGAATCAGGTCGGCATCTACGACGTCGCGGAACCCGGCGAGCGCCGCTTCGGTGCGCTCTTCAACCTTGCGGACGCGGTCTCGGGGTACGGCGGGGGGCAGCCGAGCGCCAACCAGTAATACTTCCGAAAGTGAAGCGACTCGCCGACCCCTATCGCGACCTCGACGTCATCGACTCGCGCGCGCCTCGGTTCAACCAGGCGACGATCGGCGTGCTCTCCGTCCTCGCGGTCGCGACCGGCTGGTGGTGGCTGCTCGGCCTCCTCGCCGCGCAGCTCGTCGTCGGGCTCATGCTCGGGCGGCGGTTCTGCATCCCCTGCCTCGCGTACTTCGAGCTCGTCCAGCCTCGGTTCGGCGAGGGGCCGCTCGAGGACTCGCGGCCGCCGCGCTTCGCCAACCTCGTCGGCGCGGCCTTCCTCACCGCCGCGACCGCAGCCTACGCGGCCGGCGCTTCAACCCCGGGCGCGATCCTCGGCGGGCTCGTCGCGGCACTCGCGCTGCTCGCCGCGGCGACCGGGTTCTGCACGGGCTGCGAGGCGTACAAGCTCGGCTCGCTGCTCCTCGGCCGACCGTTCATCTCGTGCCCCCTGCCGCCGCAGCCGCTCGAGCGTTAGATTCGCGACCCATGGCTGCGGACGCGGGCGCGCCCGACGCGCCCAACTTCGGCCGGGTCGGCTACGTCGCGGCCGGCGTAGACGAGATCGCGCTCGTCAAGACGAAGTCGGGTCTCATGAAGATAAAGGTCACCGACGAGGTGCTCGCCCGCGCGCCGCGCTCGGAGATCCAATCGGTCGAGCTCGACAAGGGCTGGCTCTCCCAGTTCGACGTCCCGAAGGTCGATCAGAAGACTGCCGAGAAGCTCGTCGAGACTCTCGGCGGCCAGGTCACGTAGCTCAGATCCGCAGCGGCCGACGCCGCGGCGTGAGGCGATCCTCCAGCTCGTGGGCGATCCAGTTCACGGCCCAGATGACCACGACAGCGCCGACGTACGTCCAGAAGCCGTGGATCGAGAACTTCGGTGCGATCCACGCCGCCAGCGCGACCATCGCGATGTTGATCACCAGGTAGAAGAAGCCGAGCGTCACGAGGATCAGCGGCAGCGTCAGCACCGTGAGCACCGGCTTGAGGATCGTGTTCGCGATCCCGAGAACGGCGGCGCCGATCAGGTACGCGGCCCAGCCGTGGATCCGCACGCCGTCCCACAGCGCGTTCGCGACCGATAACGCGGCGGCGTTGATCGCGAGGGCGATGACGAGGCGCTCGAGCCGTGGCATGCCTGCACTCTACGCGCGCAGACTGGGATGATTCGCTCGCGCATGACACGACTCGCGACGGTCCCGCTCGTGCTCGTCCTCGTGCCGGGCCTCGCGGCTGCGGCCTTGGCCGGCCCGCGTGACGAGAAGGAGCGAATCACCAAGGACGACGCGGCCCTCGCGCGTCGCGCAGTCGCCAGGCCGACCGACCTCGGAGCCGGATGGACGCGCATCCCCGTCCCGAAGCAGTCGAACCGCTGCCCCAGCTACAACCCCGACCTCTCGCGCTTTACCCTCACCGGCAAAGCGCACTCCGGGTTCACGCACGGGGGCGGGGCGGCGATCGCCTCGTCGGTGTCGGTCTACCCCAACGCGAGCCAGGCAGCCGCGGCGTTCAGCGCGGAAGCGAAGCCCGGGCTCATGGTTTGCCTGAGCAAGACCATCGTGCGGCAGTTCGCCAAGTCCGGTGTCTCGGCGTTCGTCGCTTCCAAGCAGATGACCTCGACCCCGCGCATCGGCGCACGAAGCGCCGCTTTCCACATCGTGTTTAGGCTCGTCGTCAGCGGACGGGCGGCCGCGTACCGCGTCGACATCCTCACCTTCGAGGTGCATCGGGCGATCGGGGCCCTCTCCTTCCAGGCGCTCGGCGGCCCGATCCGCAACCAGGTCGGCCTTGCGCGCCGCGTCGAAGCGCGCCTCGCAACTTCTCGGTAGCCGGAAGGGGGCGAGCTGTCGCCTCTTGCCCTGCTTGACACGTGCTCGGGGGGCGTGGGAATCTCCTGAAGTGACGGCGATTCGCGGTCGCTGCCGCACGTCGCTGCTGGGTGGGATCGTGGTGGCAGCGCTAGCCATCGGTGCTCCTGCCTCCGCGGCCGAAGGCGGGACACGGATCGCCAATGCGCCGCTCGCGCAGTGGGGTGAGCCCGAGGACGGGATCGGCGCACACGACATCCCCGGCGGGGGATCCTCTGGCACCGACTTCGGCCACGCGTTCTGGGGCGTGCGCGTCTTTGCGGGCGACAGGATCAGCGGCAGTGGGAGCGAGGGAACCAGCGGCGGCTGCCTCGACTCGATGTGGCTCTACGATCCCTCGGTCAGCGACGCAACGCTGCAGAGCTCGAAGGCGACGTTCAAGACCGCCGTCACCCACTCGGGCGGGACCTGCAACTCGCGAACGTATCGCTGGAGCTGGAACAACATCCCGTGGACGGGACGCGCGACGCTCTGGGGCGACTTCGCGTACCAGCAGACCTTCACGTTTGTCGCCCGTGTCAGCCACCGCACCAGGATTCGCCTCGGGCCAGTACCTCGAACCGTACCCTTGTCCGACGCGGCGGTACTCCTGCGGGCCTCGGTCACCTCCCGAGCCGGTAAGCCGTCCGGGCTCTGCGCGTTCGACCGACGGGCACACGGCCGCGGGCGCTGGCATCAGGTTCGGCGGGTCGACCTCGCCGGTCGATCCTGCTCGGCCCGAGTCGCCGCCGACACGACCGGATCGGTGCAGTTCCGTGTCCGCTTCATCCCGGATCGCGGTTGGCTTCCCAGCGCTGCGGCGACGTCGCGCGTCCTAATCGGATAGCCGGGCTTCGGAAGGGCGCATGGCTTCTGGCGTAGAGCGGTTCGCTAGACCCTCCGACTAGGGCCAGCGCGGAGGCCGTGCCTCGAGGGGCTCGAGCGCCTGCCAGTCCTCGCGCGTGGGCGAGAAGACGTCGATCACTACGGCGCCGTCTGGCCCCGCGGTCGCCTCGTGGGGCGTGTGCGCCGGGATCGTCCACGTGCCGCCGGGCCCGAGCTCCCGCACCTCGTCGCCGACGCGGAAGCTCATCGAGCCTCGAAGGACGATGCCGAGCTGCTCGTTCTCGTGCGCGTGCTCGGCGACGACGGCGCCGGGGTCGAGCTCGACCACCGCCAGCGTGATCCGCTCGCCGCTCACGCAACGCGCGACGATGCCCTCCCAGACCGGGAGCGGCGCGATCCTCGGCAGCTCGTCGAACGCGCCCAACTAGAACGAGATCGCGACGTCTCCGGCCGAGATCTGAGGCGCATCGATCGACAGGTCGGGCAGGTTCTCGCGAATCCACTGCGCGGCCTGGCGATTCGATTCCTCGGCGCCGATCTGGTCGTTGTACACGCTGATCGACGCCGCGCCGTCGGCGGTTCGGACCAGGTAGTAGGCGCGGAACCCGTCGATGCCTTCGATGAGGCGTTTGACCTCGCCCTCGTTCTTCACGAGCTCGTCGGCCAGCTCGGTGCTTCCCGCGTAGGTGCGGACGGTCGCGTACATGCGCACTCCTCCGATTGGGAGCCTGAGTCTCGCAGTTCGCTTGCCCCAGGGGGTCGACTTCGTCCGCGCCGGGCGTTACGGTCATGCGCATGAAGCGACGCGGCGTGATGGCGCCACCCCAGCAGTACGAGACGCGACCCGTAATGGCGTGCCCGCAAAGCGCCGCCCCCGGCCTGATGGCCCCCGGCTCGTCCGAGGACATGAATCACCCCGAGGCGATCCGAGCGCTGCTGTGGTTCGTCGCAGCAGGGCTCGGCGCCGCAGAGCTCTGGCTGCTCGCGGCGCCTACCCCGTAGCGACTTCTAGCGCTTCCTCGCGGCGGCCTTGCCGCCCTTGCGGCCGGCGGCCTTCTTCTCCGCGGTGGTTCCGCCCTGCTTGGAGCTTCCGCCCGAGCCCGACTTCTTGCCACCGCGGCTCGACGCGCCCGGCGAGTTGGCGATCTTCGCCGCGCGCTCCTTCGACATGCCCTTGTCCTTGAGCGCCTCGTACTGCTTCTCGTTCTTGACGTTTGCTCGTTTGTTCGGCATACGACCCACGTTCCCGGGCCGTAAGCGACGAAACACCTAGAGAGGCCCGAGCGGTGTCCGCGTTTAGCCCTTGCCGACCTTGATGATCGGGCAGTTGAGCCTCACCGAGGTCGAGCGCTCGGTCAGTCCGCCTTTCTTCTCGAGCTGGTTGATCTGGGTGTCGCTTTTGGTCAGGACCGGTGTCGCGCTCGCCTTCCAGGTCAGGATGGTCTCCTTCCAGACCGGCGAGTAGGTGGGCTCGCCGGGCTGGGAGCCGAAGACGGCGAGCTGGCCGGCTGCTGCCTTGCCCTCGACGAGGTAGATCTCGGGCGCCGTCTTCAGGGGCACCGAGTTGAGTATCGGCGCGTAGTTGATGTGCATCGCCTTCGCGTCGGCCTTGTTCGAGACGTCGGTGTTCAGATAGGTGTCCTTGTGGCCGTCGTAGTAGCCCTGGAAAGCCGGTCGCTCGATCGCCCTTGCTGGACCCATCCTCGGGCCGCCGGCGCTCATCGACCCATAGGCGCCGGCGACGGCGACGAAGGCGGCGAGCATCAGTGCAGAGCCCAAGAGGATCTTGCGCTGCATGGGATCACCTCCACGATCGGGGTCAACGGAGGTAGTACGCGCCTACGGGCGTCCCGGTTTCCGTTTGCAGACCCTTGGGGCCGTGCATCGGCCGAGAGGGGACGCTCTGTCAGTAGCCGCTAAACCGGTCGGCGGAGACTCGCTCTTCGGGGGCACCCGCGGTGGTGAGCATCTCCGCCATCGCGTCGACCATCGCCGGCGGGCCGGCGACGAGGTATGCGTAGGAGCGCAGATCGTCGGCGAGACGGTCGCGGAGGAGCTCGGGTCCGATCCGCCGTGTCTCCCCGCTCCACGACGGGTCGTCGGTCATCGTGAGCACGAGCTGGAATGTGTCTCTCGTTTGCTCGAGCTCGGAGAGCTCGTCGAGGAACGGCGTTGAGTCTCGGTCGCGGTTCGAGTAGATCAGCGTGACCCGATGAGGCAGGTCTTCTTCGGCGATGTAGCGGAGCATGCAGCGAAAGACCGTGATGCCGATCCCCCCGGCGAGGAAGACATAGGGCTGAGTCGTGTCTTCGGGGAGCAAGAAGCTCCCCTTTGGTTGTTCCACCTCGACCTCCGCTCCGATCGGAAGCTCGACGAGCGAGCGCTTGAAGGCGGAGTCGCGCAGGCGCGTGCAGAAGCCGAGCCTCCCACGCTCGTTCGGGGACGTGACGACGGAGAAGTGGCGTCGGGCTCCCCGCTCGTCGTCGTACGACGGGTCGAGGAGCGTGACGAAGAAGTACTGGCCAGGCGTGAACTCGACTTCTTCGCCTAACAGGTCGAAGA
>VAYE01000024.1:5790-7302 GCA_005883235.1 Actinomycetota bacterium | reverse complement strand
GATCTCCTCGGCGCGGGCGGGCTCGTCGGCCAGCAGCTCGACCCGCGCCGCGAAGTAGTTGACCGCGACCGCCGTGACGCGCCGGCCGAGGTCCTCGAGGATCGCCCCGCCCCGAACCGCCTTCTCGCGCGCGGCGTCGAAGCGGCCGAGCATCGCCTCCGCCACCGCGGAGTAGGAGGTGAGAAGCGCCTCCACACTCCGTGCGCCGCGCATGTCCGCGAGCAGCTCGTCGCAGCGGCGGAGCCCCTCCTCTGCGGGGGTCGGCCCGGACACCGTCGAGAGGCCGCGCATGGCCACGATCTGGTCGCGCCAGTGCCGGTCGTCCGACCGCTCCGCGTGGGCGAGCGCGCGGTCGAGGAGCGCCTCGGCCTGGCCGACCCGGCAGCGGTTCCAGTCGGAGAGCGCGATGAACCAGAGCGCCTGCGCAAGCCCGGTGTCATCACCGAGCCGCTCGAAGACCGGCAGCGCCTCCAGCGCGATCGCGACGAGCTCGTCCGTGCCGGCGGGGTCGGTGTAGAGGCGCAGGAACGCGCCGTTCAGCCGGCCGCGGCCGGCGACGCCCTCGAGGCCGGTCGCCTCGGCGCGCTCGATCGCCTCCGCGTTGATCCTGGCCGCTCGATCGAACTCGCCCAGCTCGCGGAGCGCGACACTGAGTCCGAGCAGGCGCTCGATCCGCTCCGGATCGTCGTCCGGGAGGAGCTCGGCCGCCCGCGTCAGCAAGCTCTCTGCGGCGGCCATGTCCGAGCGGCCGAGCGCACGGCGTCCCGCCGAGGCCAGCAGGCGGCCGGCCCGCACGGCGAGGCGGTCGTCGGCGAGCCCGAGCTCGGCCCGGTAGCGGTAGGCCTGCTCGAAGTGGTAGCCGAGGAGCTCCTCGAACTCCGTCGCCCGCGCGCCGGCCTTGTCCTCGAGCCAGCCCGCGTACACCTCGTGGAGGTCGGCGCGCGCCTTCTTCGGCAGCGCGCGGTAGGCGGCGTCGCGGAAGAGGACGTGCCGGAACCGGTACGCGAGCTCGTCCGTGAACGAGGGCGGCGCCGACCGGACGAGCTCGCGCCGCTCGAGCTCCGCGAGCGCCGTCGGCGCCCTGTCGGCCACCTCGGCCGCGAGCGCGAGCAGCGCGCCGAGGTGGAAGAGCGAGCCCTCGACGGCGCCGTTCTCGAGCAGCGTCCGCTGGCGCGACTCGAGCCGGTCGAGGCGCTCGGCGAGCAGCGCGTCGATCGTCGGCGGGATCGTGAACTCCTCCAGGCTCAACCCCTCCTCGACGAGCAGCGCGAGGAGCTCCTCGACGAAGAGCGGCACGCCGCCGGCCGCCTCGAGCACCCGTCGCTCCGAGGCGGCGTCGAGACGCGCTTCCGCGAGCAGGCGAAGCGCGTCGGCGTCGCCGAGCGGCGCGAGCCGGAGCCGCGTCCCCGGCCACTCCGGCCGGGCCTCGAGGAGCTCCGGCCGGGAGGTGCACAGAACGAGGATCGGCCCGCGGGCGAGCGCCGCGAGCTGCTCCACGAGGTCGAGGAGCGC
>VAYE01000024.1:0-5662 GCA_005883235.1 Actinomycetota bacterium | reverse complement strand
GTGATCCCCTCGCCGTACGACAGGCACCGGCCGCGGAGGAGCCGCGTGCCCGGGTGCCGCGAGCCGAGGAACTCTTCGGCCAGCCGGCTCTTGCCCATTCCGGGCTCGCCGAGGATCGTGACGAGCCGGCAGGCTCGCTCGGCGGCCGCAGCGTCGACCTCTCGGTGCAGCCGTGCCAGCTCCTCCTCCCTCCCGACGAGCGTGGACCCGGCGCGGGCGACGCGGGCCGGCACGCCGTCCGCGAGCCCGAGCAGCCGGTAGGCCGGGACAGGATTCGCCTTGCCCTTCAGCGTGAGCGGCTCGACGGGCTCCGCGCGGACGGCCTGCCGCGCCAGCCGCCACGTCAGCTCGCCGAGCAGCACCTCCCCCACCGCCGCAGTCTGCTCGAGCCGCGCTGCCACGTTCACCGGGTCGCCGCTCACGAAGGTCTCGCCGGCGCTCGCGTCGCCCGCGACCACCTCGCCGGTGTTGATCCCGATCCGCAGGCCGATTCGAGAGCCGAAACGGCCCTCGAACTCGTCGTTCAGCTCCTCGAGGCGAGCCAGCATGTCGGTGGCCGCGCGGACGGCGCGGAGCGCGTCGTCCTCGTGCGCGACGGGCACGCCGAAGACGGCCATGACCGCGTCGCCGATGAACTTCTCGACGACGCCCGAGTGCCGCTCGAGGGCGGCGCGCATCTCGTCGAAGTAGCGCAGCATCACCTCGCGGACGGCCTCCGTCTCGAGCCGCTCGCCGAGCGCGGTCGAGCCGCTCACGTCGCAGAAGAGAAGCGTCGCCGTCTTGCGCCGCTCGGGCGCCGCCTCGAGGAGCGCCGCGCCGCAGCGGCCGCAGAAGCGGAAGCCCTCCGGGTTCTCGGCGCCGCAGCTCGCACAAATCGGCACGCGCCGACTGTACTGCGAGCGGTGCCGTGAGAATCAGTGAGCCCGGCGGGCCTCGGCGCCCATGCCGCGCACCGTCAGGAGCGTCGCCTGCTCCATCACCTCGAACGCCTCCGTCTCGCGACCGGCGGTGCGGAGCGCGCGGGCCCACTCCCTCGACGCGCGTGCGGCCTCGCGCCAGTCGCCGCCCCGGGCGAGGTGGTCGACCGCGCTGCGGAAGGCGGCGTCGGCCTCGTCCGTCTCGTTCCGGAGCGCGTGGGCGACGCCGAGCGCGTACCACGCGCCGCCCTGGGCCTCGTCGCCCTCCAGGATCTCGACCGCCTCCCGCGCCCGCTCGAGCGCCTCGTCGACGCGGCCGACCTCCGCCGCCCAGCGCGACTGCGCCGTCCGCAGGACGCCGAGCTCGGCCGGCTCGCCGGCGAGCTGGAGCAGCCACTCCGCCCGCTCCAGATGCGTTCCGGCGGACTCGCCCTGGCCTTCCTCGACGAGCATCCTGGCGCAGGTCAGATGAGCGCGCGCGAGCTCGACGGTGTCCTCGTTCGCCTCGAGGAGCGCGACGGCACGCCACGTGTACGCGAGCGAGCGGTCGAAGTGCCGCTTCTCGGCGGCCGCGCGGGCGAGCGACCAGTAGAGCCGGATGCGGGCGCGGGCGTCGCCGATCGCCTCCAGCCGTTCCCTCGCCTCGAGGAGCGCGATTCGCGCGCCCGCCGCCTCACCGCGCTCCTCGAGCGCCTGGCTCAGGTACGTCGTGTAGAGCGCGGTGCTCGCCTCGTCGCCCGGCGGCCGCTGTCCCAGCTCCTCGACGCAACGCTCGAGGAGCGCGACCGCCCGCTGCGGCATCCCGAGCTCGCGGTAGGCGCAGGCGAGCGCCCGGTAGGCCTCCGGGCGGAGCTCGGGCACGGCCGCCTCGGTGTCAAGCGCGCGCTCGAGCTCCGCGACCGCTCCACGCGCCTCGCCGAGCGCCGAGAGCGCGATCCCGCGCCCGGCGCGCGCCCGCGCCTCGACGTACGTGTCGCCGCTCTCACGGGCGTCGACGAGGAGGGCGCGGAAGCTCTCCTCCGCCGCGCGGAGGTCGGTGCCCAGGCTCAGCTCGAGCTCCGCGTCCGCCAGGCGCAGCTGGCGGTCCTGAGCATCGGAGACCGCCGCACCGGTCTCCAGCAGCTCGAGCGACACGCGCAGCTTCCGCGCCAGGATCCGGAGCGCCTTCAGGGACGGCTCCCGCTGTCCCGCCTCGATCCGCGAGACGTATGCGTACGACACGCCGGGGCCCGACAGCTCCCGCTGCGACAGCCCCCGGTCGAGCCGGAGGCGCCGGATTCGCGTGCCGATCGACTCCTCGCCGGCCGCTACGTCGAGGTCGCGCACGAGCGTGATGGTGCCTTTGCGTTTCTTGCAACGTCAACGGACGTCTTTGCCTCGCGACAGCTTTGTCACAATCGCGTGACGATTACCTTCTCCACGCGAGGCAGGGACTTCGTCGATCGCTTAGGAGCGGCTCGAAACGGGAAGTCGGCAGACGAGCCGGGCGCCTCGGGCTAGGCGTCGCCGCAGCGCCTAGCCCGGTCAGAGCGCCCGGCTCGTCTCCTGGCCCCGAAGGAATCGCCTGGGAGGCGAGAGGTGCATACTTCAGTTGTCGGTGCCGAGCTCGGCCGCAAGGAGCGAGCAGGCATACGCGCGCCACGCGATTTCGGGCGCGTCGAGCAGGCCGCGGAGCGCCTCGCTCACGTGCGGCAGTCCCTGCGCCTCGGCGGCGAGCTCGGCGAGCGCCGAGGTCAGGATCTCGCGGCGATCGAGGTCGCCGAGGTCGGTCGCGAGCGCGCGGACGGCGCGCCCGCCGAGGTCGAGGCCGCGGTTCGGATCGCCGCCCGCGGCGAGGAGGAGCAGGGCGCGGCGGACGGCGCCGTCCCGTTCCTCGCCGTCGAGGCGTACGTTCGCGCCGGCAACCGACGCGAGGACGACGACCGCGATCGCGAGGCTGTCCTCGTCGCCCTCGGCAAGGGTGCGCTCGAGGTCGGCGAGCCACGGCGCAGGCACGGCGACGCCAGCGTACTCACGCGAGGCCGTGGACGGTCGCTGCTAGCGACCGTCCGCGAAGCTCGAGCCGTGACCGTAGGCGTTGCCGTTCGGCGGCTTGTTGTTCTTCGCGCCTGCAGCGCCGGCGAGCGAGAGCCCGAGCGCGGCAACCGCGACGAGGAGGGCCAGTTTCCGCAGCACGTTCGTCACCTCCTTCCCTTAGAAGACGTTCTCCTGGAGGGCTTCGGCGGCACGGCGGAAGAGCTCGCCGGCCCCGCGGACGTCGCCGCGCTCGAGGGCGAGGTCGCCCCTCGCCGTCCACGCGAGCGCGGTATGGCTGATGGAGGAAAGCTCGGTGAAGCTCGTCTCGGCGCCGGTGAAGGCCTGCTCGGCCTCGTCCAGGCGGCCCTGTCCCATGAGGGCGCGACCGAGGACGATCGTGGCCATGCCGATCTCGGAGAGGTAGTCGACGCGCCCGTCGAGGATCTCGAGCGCGTGGCGCGCCTGGCGCTCCGCCAGCTCGAGCTCGCCGCTGCGGAGGTGCACGTCGGCGAGCGAGGAGACGGCCTGCGCGCCGTCGGCCGGGTCGCCCACCTCGAGCGCGATCCGAAAGGCGTCCTTGAGCTGCTCGACGGCCTGGTCCTTGTGCCCGAGCAGGAAGCTCAGGCAGCCGAGGTTGTTCAGGAGCCGGCCGACGTTGACGGGGTCGTCGACGGCCTCGTAGAGCTCCTTCGCCCGCTGCGAGTACGTGCGCGCCTGCGCCCAGCTGCCGTTCCGCTCGGCGACGAGCGAGGCCTGGAAGTGGACGTGCGCGATCGTCTCGTCGTCGCTCAGCGCCTCGGCGAGCTCGAGCGCGCGGTCGATGTCCTCCCGTGCCGCCTCCCAGTCGCGATGGCGCCGGTAGCAGCGCGAGCGCCACTCGAGGATGTGAGCGCGGAGCCGGTCGCAGCTCTCGCCCGACCGGTCGGCGAGCTCGAGCGCGGCGCTGAAGTCGTTGAGCGCCTGCTCGACGTGGTTCAGCTTGTACCGGCAGCACGCGAGGCGATAGAGGACCTCGGCGCGGTGGACGTCGCCGAACGCGTCGCCCGCGGCCACTGCGCGTGCGCGCTCCAGCCGGTCGAGCGCCGGCTTGAGCTCGCCGAGGTACATGCGCCCCCAGCTCTCGGCGAAGAGCGCGCGCAGATGGAGCTCCGGGGAGGCAGGCGCCCGCGAGAGGCCGCCGATCAGGTCGACCGCGTCGCCGTAGCGCTTCTCGCCTACCGCGTCCTCGGCCCGGGAGACGACCGCCTCGTGCTCGCGGTGGTCGCGGTCGGAGACGCCGTCGGCGAGGTAGTGCGTGTCGACGCCGAGGCGATCCGCGAGCCACTCGAGCGTCTGCGACGTCGGCCGCGTCTTCCCGGTCTCGATCTGGCTGATGTACTCCTTCGAGACGCGCGCCTCCGCCAGCTCGGTCTGCGTCAGCCCGCGGGCGTTGCGAAGCCGGCGGACGCGCTCGCCGAGCCCCGGGTCGGGGGTAGCGAGCGGCGGCGCCGTTGCGGCGACGGTGGGGGCGCGGCGGTCCATCGAAAACCCAGACTCAGCGTGTGTCGGCGGCGGCGGGCCGTCATCCCGCGTTCGGGGCACGCCTCGCCCCCCGTCCGGGGGAGGGTCCGCTCCCTCGGCTGCGCGTTAGGCTCCGCTTCGATGGCCGTTCTGAGCTCGCAGGTCGAGCGCGCGTCCGACGACTACGCGCGGCGGCGCGAGCGCATGGAGGCGCTCGTCGCGGAGCTGCGGGAGCGGACGGGGCTCGTCGCCCGCGGCGGCGGTGCGCGGGCGCTCGAGCGGCACCGCGCGCGCGGGAAGCTCACGGCACGTGAGCGGATCGACCGGCTCGTCGACCCCGACAGCGCCTTCCTCGAGCTCTCGGCGTTGGCCGCATGGGACATGTACGAGGGACAGGCACCGGGCGCCGGCATCGTCACCGGCATCGGCGTCGTCGAGGGCCGCGAATGCGTGGTCGTCGCGAACGACGCGACGGTCAAGGGCGGCACGTACTTCCCGATCACGGTGAAGAAGCACCTGCGCGCGCAGGAGATCGCGCGCCAGAACCGCCTCCCCTGCCTCTACCTCGTCGACTCCGGCGGCGCCTTCCTGCCGCTCCAGGACGAGGTCTTCCCCGACCGCGACCACTTCGGCCGGATCTTCTTCAACCAGGCGCGGCTCTCGGCGCTCGGGATCCCGCAGATCGCCGCCGTCATGGGCTCCTGCACGGCCGGGGGCGCCTACGTGCCCGCGATGAGCGACGAGACGATCATCGTCCGCGGCACGGGCACGATCTTCATCGGCGGGCCGCCGCTCGTGAAGGCGGCGACCGGCCAGGAGGTGAGCGCCGAGGAGCTCGGCGGCGCCGACGTCCACACGCGCCGGTCGGGGGTCGCCGACCACTACGCGACCTCGGACGAGCACGCGCTCGCGCTCCTGCGGCAGATCGTCTCGCACCTCCCCGCACGCAGTGGCAGTCACTGGGACGTGGCCCCGGCAGAGCCGCCCGCGGAGGACCCGTCCGAGCTGTACGGCCTCGTGCCGGAGGACTTCCGCCACCAGGTCGACCCGCGGGAGCTGGTCGCGCGGATCGTCGACGGGAGCCGCTTCGACGAGTTCAAGGCGCTCTACGGCGAGACACTGGTTTGCGGCTGGGCGCGGATCGAGGGCTACCAGGTCGGGATCCTGGCATCGAACGGCGTCCTCTTCGCCGAGTCGTCGCAGAAGGGCGCGCACTTCATCGAGCTCGC
>VAYE01000313.1 GCA_005883235.1 Actinomycetota bacterium | reverse complement strand
TCACGCGCGCCGTCGAGAAGGGGCGCATGGAGCAGGCCGACCGGGACGCGGCCATGGGTCGCCTTCGCCTCACGACCGAGCTCGGCGACCTCGCCGGCTGCGACCTCGTGATCGAGGCGGCCTTCGAGGATCTCGACGTGAAGCGCGAGCTCTTCGCGGAGCTCGACCGGCTCGTCGGAGCCGACGCCGTCCTGGCCACGAACACCTCGGCGCTCTCGGTGACCGAGATCGCGGCCGCGACGGAACGGCCGGAACGGGTCGTCGGGATGCACTTCTTTAACCCGGCGCCGCTGATGGCGCTCATCGAGATCGTCCGCACCGAGCCGACCGCGGCCGAGGTCTTGGACGCCGTCTACGCGTTCGCCGAGCGGGTCGGCAAGACGCCGATCCGCTGCCACGACACTCCGGGCTTCGTCGTCAACCGCGTCCTCATCCCGCTCCTGAACGACTGCGTGCGCGTGCTCGACGAGGCCCGCGTCACGCCCGAAGACCTCGACAAGGGCATGAAGCACGGCGCCGGTTGGCCAATGGGACCGTGCGAGCTGGTCGACCTCGTCGGCATCGACATCCACATCCACGCCTCCGAGGCGCTCTACGCGGCGCTGCGTGAGCCGAGGATGGCGCCGCCGCCCCGGCTCGTCCGCATGGCGCAGGCAGGCCTCCTCGGCCGGAAGACCGGGAGCGGCTTCTACACCTACGACGAATAGCTACGGGCCCGGCCGGGCGGCCGCCCCTGCTCGAGACGCCGCGGACCCGCTGCCTGGCTCTGACGGCAGACTTGATCACGCCGGCCACGGTCCTGCGCACCGCGGTGCTGCTCGCGCTCTGTCTGGGCGGTCTCGCCTGGGTGGAGCTCGCTTCACTCCGCCCGCCCTACAGCGTCGGCTACGTCCAGGCGGTGGCCACGACCTGCGCCCTGCTCGCATCGCTCCACCTTGCGGCCACGATGAACTCGACGCACCCGTTCCGGGAGTAGTCATCGCCGCCACCCTCGTCATCGGTTCGCTTCTGCTCTTGCTCGGCGTGGCGGTGGCGAGCCTGTGGCGCGAGGTCTCGCTGCTGGAGGAGCGGCTTCGCATCAGCGGCGTCCGCGTCGTCGACGGCCCCGAGATCGGAACGCTCGCTCCAGCCGTCGCCCGCGCCCGCGATGCGCTCTACCTCTTCCTGTCCGACGCCGGCGGCGACGGCTTCGTGGCGCTGCCGCCCTGGATCGAGGCGGTGCCCGATGAGCTCGGCGACCGGATCGCGGCCGCGCTCAGAGTGCGGGCGACGCCGCTCGCCGTTGCCGTGCGTCGCGGCCTGATCGTGGCCAAGGGCTACCTTCGCGGCCCGGAGGACCTCCTCGAGGTAGCCCGGCCGCTTCGAGCCGGCGCCGAGGTGGAAGCGAGCGCGGCGAGATGACGCTCGCCGGCGCCGCCTCCACGAGCCTCGTGCGCCCGCGCCGGTGGCTCCTTGCCGCGGCGGTCGCGCCGGGCCTCGCGCTCGCGTCGCTCGTCGATCTGCGTGCCGCCCCTGTCGCCGTCACATTCGCCGTGGTCGTCGGCCTGCTCCAGCAGGGGTTGCCATGAGGACCCAACGTGGTCGTCATGGCCACGCGCGCCCGCGGGAACGGACGCTCGTCACTCGGAGTCCCGATGATCGTCCTGACGGCGACGGCTGCAGCCGCCGGTGCCGCCGTCTTCGCGGTGATCGCCGCCGCGGGAGCGGCGTTCCCCAGCGTGTCGCGCGGCCTCTTCGCAGCAGCGGCCTCCATTGCGCTGATCGCAGCCGCTGCGCGCGGGCCGCGGCCTTGGCAGCGCGACGCGGAGACTCCGACGGAGTGGCTGGAGTGCGAGGGGCTCACAGTGGCTGTGCGGAACGGTCTCGCGCTCGGCGCCGGCTTCCTCACGCGCGTCGGCTTCTGGATCTGGTGGGTGCTTCCAGTGCTCGCGTTCGAGAGTGGGAGCGTCCAAGCCGGCGCGATCGTCGGCGCGGCCTACGGTGCCGCGAGGCTCGGCGCTTCGAGCTTCGTTGCGGCGCGGGCCGAGGCGACACGAAGCGACCGGCTCCCCCGGAGGTTGCTCCTGTGGCGCCCGCGAGCGACGGCCGCCGCGGATCCCCTGTTCTTCATCGCGAGCGGTGTAGCGCTCGCGCTTGCGGCACGCCTGGTCGGTTTCGACGGATGGAGGTGAGGCCGTGACAAAACCCGGTCTTCGTAGATCCAAGCAGCCCGCTTCGTCGAGAGGAGGAGACGTGGGCAAGAAGAGACTCACTCGCAAAGCAGTCATCGGCTCGGCCGGCGGCGCGGTCGTCGCAGGGTCCGCGCTCGCGCAGTTCGGTGCCGACGCCTTTGCCGCCGCGCGGGAAACCGGCGGCTATGCGCTCGGCACGATCACGGATGCCGCAGGATCGGTCGCCAGCGCGGTGTCGAACGACGGGCACCGCCACCGCGGGGCCGTCGAGAGCCGCCGCCAGCTTCACCGGGGTGATCGAGTCGTGATCCTCGACGAGGCCGACGGCTCCGTCGTCATCCAGCCCCTGTACGTCGGCGTGGCCGGAGACGTCGACTCGGTCGACCGGAAGAGCATCGTCGTCGGTGGACAGTCGTACGCCGTCGACCGCGCCTCGATCGCGCGCCGGCGGGAGAGCGGCCGCTGGGTGGAGGCGGGGGCCGTCGGCGACGTGGTTCGCCGCGGTACGCCCATCGAGGCGCTCGCCATCACGAACGCCGATT
>VAYE01000023.1 GCA_005883235.1 Actinomycetota bacterium | reverse complement strand
ATCGCCGAGCTCGTCCGCCCCGAGCTCGAGCGGCGCGGGCTCCTCGTCGAGTGGCTCGATGGCGACGAGGTGCGCGAGCACCTGTCCAAAGGGCTCGGCTTCTCGAAGGAGGACCGCGACACGAACATCGACCGCATCGGCTGGGTCGCCTCGCGGCTCACGCGGCACGGGGCGGCGGTGATCGTGTCCGCGATCTCGCCCTACGAGGAGGCTCGGCGGCAGGCGCGCGCGATGGTCGAGGAGCACGGCTCGTTCGTCGAGGTGTTCGTCGACGCCTCCGTCGAGGAGTGCGCGCGCCGTGACGTCAAGGGCCTTTACGAGAAGGCGTTCCGCGGCGAGATCAAGGAGTTCACGGGCGTGTCGGATCCGTACGAGCCGCCGCCGAGCCCGGAAGTTCGGATCGAGTCCGAGCACGAGGCGCCGGCCGAGAGCGCCGAGCGGATCCTGACCGCGCTCGAAGAGCGGGGTCTCGTCCCCGCGCGGGTGCCGGCGTGACGGCGACGGTCGGGACCGACCACCTGATCCGGCCGCACGGCGGGCAGCTGCTCGAGCGCACCGGGCCGCGTCCTGAAGGAGTCGAAGAGCTCGAGACGATCGTGCTGACCTCGCGCGAGCTGTCCGATCTGGACATGCTTGCCTCGGGCGCGCTCTCGCCGCTCCAGGGGTTCATGGGCCGCGTGGACTACGAGCGCGTAGTCGAGGAGATGCGGCTCGCGAGCGGCCTGCCGTGGGCGCTTCCGGTGTGCCTCGCCGTCGACGAGGCGCCGCGTGGAGACGAGGTCGCACTTGCCGACAAGGCGGGCCGCCCGCTCGCCGTGCTCGAGGTCGAGGAGGTCTACGACTACGACCGGCAGCGGGAGGCCGAGCGGTGCTTCAGGACGACGGACGCCGACCATCCGGGCGTCGCTCGCCTCTACGCGCAGAAGCCGAAGTACCTCGCCGGCCGAGTGACGGTCTTCGAGCGGCGTGAGCCCGAGTTCCCGGAGCTCGCGCTCGACCCCGCCGACACGCGGGCGCGGTTCGCCGAGCGCGGCTGGCGGCGCGTCGTCGGCTTCCAGACCCGGAACCCGATCCACCGGGCGCACGAGTACCTGACGAAGGGCGCGCTCGAGACCGTCGACGGCCTGCTCGTCCATCCGCTCGTCGGCGAGACGAAGTCGGACGACGTACCGGCCGAGACGCGCGTCGAGTGCTACCGCGTGCTGCTGGAGAGCTACTACCCGGCCGACCGGGTCGTGCTCGCGAGCTTCCCCGCGGCGATGCGCTACGCGGGGCCTCGCGAGGCGATCTGGCACGCGATCTGCCGCAAGAACTACGGCTGCTCGCACTTCATCGTCGGCCGCGACCACGCGGGTGTCGGGAGCTACTACGGCACCTACGACGCGCAGCTCATCTTCGACGAGTTCGAGTCGCACGAGCTCGACATCGAGCCGATGTTCTTCGAGCACGCGTTCTACTGCCGCGCCTGTGGGCAGATGGCGACGCCGAAGTCGTGCCCGCACGGCGGTGACGACCACGTGTTCCTGTCCGGCACGAAGGTGCGCGAGCTGCTTGCAGACGGCCAGCTGCCGCCGGAGGAGTTCTCGCGGCCCGAGGTGGCCGAGGTGCTGATCGCCGCCTATCAGCCGTCGTGACCTGGCAGTTCTCGCTCACCGGCCTGCTGATCGGTGTCCTCGTCGGCCTGACAGGAATGGGCGGCGGGTCGCTGATGACGCCGATCCTGATCATCTTCTTCGGCTTCAAGCCGACCTACGCCGTCGGGACAGACATCCTCCACGGCGCGATCTTCAAGTCCTTCGGCGCGGTCCGGCACCGGAAGCTCGGCACCGTCCACGCACGCCTTGCGCTGTGGATGTTCGCGGGCTCCGGGCCGATGTCGCTCGCCGGGATCGGCGTTGCGGCCATCCTCGCGCACTACTATGGCGACAGCGCGCAGTCGGTCGAGGCGAAGGCCATCGGCGTGGCGCTCCTCCTGGGCGGGGCGGGACTTTTTGCGAAGGCGTTCCTGCGCCCTCGGCCGGATGGACGAGAGGAGCTTGCCGTCCTCTCCCGCCGTGACAAGGCGATCGCCTTCTGGCTCGGCTTCTTCGGCGGCTTCATCGTCGGCCTCACGTCGGTCGGCAGCGGGACGTTCTTCGGGCTCGTGATGCTGCTCGTCTACCCGCTCGCAGCGCGCCGGATCGTGGGGACCGACATCTTCCACGCCGCCGCGCTGCTCTGGGTCGCCGGATTCGGCTACCTCGCGCTCGGCAAGGTCGACCTGCACGCGATGGCGTGGCTCCTCGTCGGGTCGATCCCCGGTGTGCTGATCGGCAGCCAGCTCGGCGTCGGGCTCCCCGACCGGCCGCTCCGGGCCGCGCTCGCCACGACGCTGGTCCTCTCCGGCGTGAAGGTCGCCGGCGTGCCGGAGTCGTCGTGGATCATCGTCGGGGCTCTCATCGCCGGCGCGCTGGCTCTTGGCGCATGGAAGCTCGCCCAACGCGAGGCCCGGCCCCCGGTGCCCGTTCGCACCGGAGACTAGGGGCCAGCGCACCTCGCCTTGCAACAGACTGTTGCAAGGCGAGGTGAGGAGAGCGTCCGGCACTGCGTTCCGCCGAACCAGACTTTGCAACAGACTGTTGCAAGGGAGTTTGAGCGCGCGGCCCCGCGAGGCGGCTTCCGGTTCGCGGTTGGACGGGCCCTCCGTAGAATCGGCGCCCGTGCGCGCTGTCTGGATCAGCTTCGACACGATCGGCCACGACTGTCTCGTCGCGGCCGCGGAGGCGGGCGCCGAGATCGTGGGCGTCGTCACGCTCCCGGGGCCGATCGACCCGAACCGCTCGGGACAGCGCTCCTTCGACGACGTCGGCGCCCCGCTCGTCGAGACCTCCGACGTCAACGCACCCGAGACGATCGAGGCCGTCCGCGCGCTGCGCCCCGACGCGATCTTCGTGATCGGCTGGTCGCAGCTCGTGCGCGGCGAGCTCCTCGCCCTCGCCCCGGGCGGCGTCTTCGGCATGCACCCGACACTGCTGCCCCGTCACCGGGGCCGGGCGCCGATCCCCTGGGCGATCCTCTGCGGGCTCGCGAAGACCGGGGTCACGCTCTTCGAGATCGTCGACCCCACTGCCGACTCCGGCCCAATCGTGGGGCAGGTCGAGGTCGCCGTCGACCGCGAAGAGACGGCGACGACGCTCTTCGACAAGCTCGCGCGCGCGCACGTCGACCTGATCCGGGAGTACGTCCCGCAGCTCGCGGCCGGCTCGGCGCCGCGGATCCGGCAAGATCCGGCGCGGGCGAGCTCCTGGCCGAAGCGGACGCCGGCGGACGGGATCATCGACTGGGAGACACGGGCGCCCTACCTCTACGACTGGGTCCGCGCGCAAACGCGCCCGTACCCCGGCGCGTTCACCTTCCTCGGAAACGAGAAGGTGGTCGTCTGGAGCGCTCATCCGGTCGAGTGGGCCGGCGACGCGCCCGCCGGCACCGTCGTCGAGGACGGCCCGGTGGTCGCGTGCGGCGAGGGCGCGCTCCTGCTGGAGGAGATCGAGTCGACCGCGCCGCTCGAGATCGGGGCGCAGCTCGGATGAGGGTCCTCGTCTTCGCCGCGCACCCCGACGACGAGATCCTCGGCATGGGCGGGACGATCGCGCTCCACGCGGCCGTTCGCGGCGACGAGACGCGGGTCGTCTGCGTCACCGACGGCAGCTCGAGCCAGTACCCAAACGATCCGCAGCTTCGCGAGCGGAAGAACGACGAGGCCAAGCGTGCGGCGCGCGAGCTCGGGGTCGAGGACTACGTGCACCTCGACCTGCCGGACATGCGCCTCGACACCGTGCCGCACGTCGAGGTGAACCGGCTCGTCGAGGAGCACGTGCGGGAGTTCGGGCCTGAGGTCGTCTACACGCCGCACCCGGACGTGAACCGCGACCACGTCGCGCTCTTCGACTCGGTGTCGGTCGCGACCCGGCCTGTCCCGAACCAACCCGTCCGACGCGTCCTCACGTATGCGCCCACCTCGAGCACCGAGTGGACGCCCGCGGGCCGCAACTGGTTCGTGCCGAACTGGTTCGTCGACGTCAGCGAGACCTTCGAGCGCAAGCTCGCCGCCTTCGCCTGCTACGAGACCGAGCGGCGGGAGTACCCGCACCCCCGCTCGGAGCGCGCGCTCCGTGCGCACGCCGAGTTCTTCGGCGCTTCGTGCGGCTGCGAGTACGCCGAGCCGTTCGTGCTCGTTCGCGGCCTGGAAAGCCCCGCACCTCACTAGAATCGCCCGGCCTCGTGGCGCGGCTCCTCTCGACCCTGCTCGTCCTCGGCCTCCTCGGAGGCACGGCCGCGGCCTTCGCCGTCACCGAGCATCTGAAGCTCGTGCGCAGCCCGATCCTCTTAACGCAGGTCGACAAGGTCTTCTCGCCGGTGTGCGCCTGCTCGTCGGGGAAGGCCCGGATCCACTTCCGCCTGCGACAGGCCGACCGCGTCACCCTGAGCATCGAGTCGAGCGGCGGGAAGATCGTCCGCACCCTCGTCGCCGGACGCTTCGTCAGGCGCGGCGGGTTCGGGCGCTACTGGGACGGCCGCGACGACTCCGGCGCCGTCGTTCCGGACGGCGTCTACAAGCCCCGCGTCCACCTCGCGCACCAGCACCGGACGATCGTCCTCCCGAACCCGATCCAGGTCGAGACGAAGCCGCCGCACTTGACGGTGCTCGGTTGGCTCCCGCGGGGACACGTCCTCACCCCGGACCGGAACTTCCGGCACGAGCGGCTCGAGGTTCGCTACCGGGTGAGCGAGCCGGCGCACGTCGTCCTCTACGTGGGCGGGAAGCGGCGGTCCCGCAGCCGTTCCCAGCAGGTGACGGGGATCGCTCGCTGGTTCGGCCGCGTCAACGGTCGCGGTGTGCTTGCCGGCCCGTACCGGGTCACGCTCGCCGCCCGCGACATCGCCGGGAACCTCTCCCCGCAGGTGCGCGTGGGGACGGTGTTCGTGCGCTACGTCCGGCTGCCGCACCGGATCTACCGGGTGAAGGCCGGGACACGCTTCGGCACGCACGTCCTCACCGATTCGCCCGGGGTTCGCTGGCGTCTCGGCCCGCGGAGCGGGACCGGGCGGAACCACCTCGGTCCTCGGTTGCGCCGGGCTGGCGGTGCTCCTCGTCGCGCCGACGCGGACGCTCCGGCTCGGCGGCCTCGCCGCCTGGGCGCTCGGCGCGCTCGTGCTCGCGGCCTACCTGCTGCCGCACGGACACCGGCCGCTCCTTGCCGCGGCGGCCGTCGTCGGTCTGGGTCTCGCGGCGGGGGGCGCCTGGCTTCTCCGACGCTGGCCGCCGCTTCTCGCCTTCGCCGCGCTCGCGTGCTTTCCGGCCCGCATCCCGCTGAACGTCGGCTCGACAAACGCGAACCTGCTCGTGCCGCTGTACGGCGTCGTCGCGGCGGCGGCGATCGCGCTCGCCTGGGAGCTCTTCCGCGGCGACGAGCGCGCCCGCGAGCTGGGCCCGCTCGTCTGGCCGCTCGCCGCGTTCGTGGCGTGGACCGGGCTGACGATCCTGTGGGTCGCCGACGTGCGGCAGGGGGCGATCGCGCTCCTCTTCTACTACCTACCCTTCGGGCTGCTCGCGGTCGGCTTCGCGCGGCTGCCGTGGAGCCGACGCTGGCTCGTCGCGCTCTATGCGCAGCTCGCCCTGATGGCGGCCGTCTTCGCCCTGATCGGCATGTATCAATGGGCGACCCGCGACGTGTTCTGGAACCCGAAGGTGATCGTCGGCAACGCCTACGCGCCCTTCTACCGGGTGAACTCGGTCTTCTGGGACCCGTCCATCTACGGGCGCTTCCTCGTCATAGCGATTCTCGCCAGCCTCGCGATCGCGCTCTCCACCCGGGCCGCCCGGGTCGCCGCAGTGCTCGCCGTGGGCATCGCCATAACCTGGATCGGCCTGCTGTTCTCGTTCTCCCAGTCGAGCTTCGTCGCGCTGATCGCGGGTGTCCTCGTCGCCGCGGCGTTCGCATGGCAGTGGCGCGTGATCGCCGCAGCCGGCCTCGCCGCCGTCGTTCTCGTCAGCGTCGGTTTCGCCGCGCCGAACATCCGCGACAGCCTGTTCGACCACTCGTTCAACCGGGTCACGAGCGACCGCTACTCGCTTGTCACCAACGGGCTGCGGATCGCGGAGCACCATCCCGTCGGCGGCGTCGGGATCGGCCTTACGCTGCGGCGCGTGGAGGGCGGTTTCGTGCACCGGACTCGGCTGGTGGCCGGTCTCGCGCTCGGCGCGATCGCCGTGCACAGCCTCTTCTACAACGCGCTCTTCGAGGATCCGATGGCCTGGGCGCTCTTCGGTCTCGCGGCCCTCACGGCGGTCGTCGCCAGGGAGGGGGAGCCGGCGTGATCGAGGCCTGGCGTCGCGTACTCGTGCTCGCGCCGCACACCGACGACGGCGAGTTCGGCTGCGGTGGGACGATGGCCCGGCTGGTGGAGGGCGGCGCCGAGGTCCGCTACGTCGCGTTCTCGATCGCGACCCGCTCGCTCCCTGAGGGCTTCCCTCCGGACACGCTCGCCCACGAGGTGCGCGCCGCGACGGCCGAGCTGGGCGTGGCCGAGGCGGCCCTGACCGTGCACGACTTCGACGTCCGGACGTTCCCGGAGCACCGGCAGGAGATCCTCGAGCTGCTCGTCGCGCTCTGGGAGGAGTGGAAGCCCGAGGTCGTCTTCCAGCCGAGCCTGAACGACGTGCACCAGGACCATCAGGTCGTCGCGGCCGAGGGCCTGCGCGCCTTCAAGCGGACGACGATCCTCGGCTACGAGATCCCGTGGAACAACTTCGACTTCTCGTACCAGGCGTACGTCGCGTTGGAGGAGCGCCACGTGGAGCGCAAGATCGCGGCGCTCCGCCACTACGAGTCACAGCAGCACCGGCGCTACATCGATCGCGAGTACGTGCACTCGATCGCACGGACGCACGGCATCAACGTGAACCGCGAGTACGCCGAGGTGTTCCAGGTATACCGCGTCGTGGCCTGAGAGAGCGGCGCGCTCAGGGCTTCCCGCGGCAGCCGATCAGATCGCGCGGGATCCCGAGCGAGCAGGGCGGCTCGACGGAGCCTGCGAAGATCGATCTCCACGTGCGCCCGGTCTTCTTCAGCACGTCGAAGCCGTTCGAGGCGTAGCGCAGACAGCGCGAGCCCCGCTTCTGCCAGTTGAGCACCTGCGCGCCGGCGGCGGCGTAGCGGGCGTCCTGGAAGGACACTCGAATGTCCATCCAGACGCACTCGACCGGCGCGTTCCGGACGTACGCGGGATACGCCTCCGTGATCTGCTCCCGCTCCCTGATCGTCGGCTCGCGGCCGCCGAAGAACGAGTCTTGCCCGGCCGGCGCGGGGCCGGGCTCGAACAGGTTGCCGGCCGCGAAGACCGAGACGGTGACGACGGCGATCGCTGCGATCCCGAGAGTGTCGCGACCCTCATCTACGGACCGTAGGAGCCTGTCGGCGTAGTACAAGCTTGCATGTAGCAAGCAACTTGCTAGGCTACGCCCATGGCTTCTGCGCAGACCGAGACGGACATCCACGTCGAGATCGGGGAGGCGCTGGGCGCTCTCTTCCGCGGCGCCGAGGCGAACGCACCCGTCCGCGGGCGGCTCGAGGAGATCCTCGGGCGCCCCGTCGACCGCTCCGGCTTCATGCTCGTCGCCCGGATCGCACGCGACGAGCCGCTTCGACTCTCGCGGCTCGCGCAGGGCTGCGGCCTCGACCTCTCGACCGTCAGCCGCCGGATCGCCGAGCTCGAGCACGAGGGCCTCGTGGCGCGTGAGGTCGATCCGGCCGACGCGCGCGCCTCGATGCTGCGCCTGACTCTCGCCGGGAAGCGGCTCCTCCGGAAGCTGGTCGACGCGCGGAAGACGCTCCTCGCCGAGGTCCTCGCTGATTGGCCCGACCAGGACCGTCGCGACCTGGCCAGGCTCCTCACGCGCTTCACGGACGAGCTCGCCTCCTACGGGAGGTCCGCGTGAACGAGCTCCGGTACACGCACCGCCAGATCCTGGTCATCTTCAGCGGGCTCTCGCTGGGAATGCTCCTGGCGGCCCTCGACCAGACGATCGTGTCGACCGCGCTGCCGACGATCGTCGGCGACCTCGGCGGCCTGAACCACCTGTCCTGGGTCGTGACGAGCTATCTGCTCGCGTCGACAGTGTCGACCCCGCTGTACGGCAAGCTGTCCGACCTCTACGGGCGCAAGCGCCTCTTCGAGCTCGCGATCGTGATCTTCCTCGCCGGCTCGGCGCTCTGCGGGCTCGCCCAGAACATGGCGTCGCTGATCGCGTTCCGCGGCATCCAGGGCCTCGGCGCAGGCGGCCTCATGACGCTCGCGATGACGATCGTCGGCGACGTCGTCCCGCCGCGCGAGCGCGGTCGCTACCAGGGGATCATCGGCGCCGTGTTCGCCTTCGCGAGCATCGTAGGGCCGCTGCTCGGCGGCTTCTTCGTCGACAACCTCTCGTGGCGCTGGGTCTTCTACGTCAACCTCCCACTCGGTGCGCTCGCCCTCGCGGTGACCGGTGCCGTCCTCAAGCTGCCGCACCGCCGGACCGAGCACCGGATCGACTACCTCGGCGCCGCGCTCCTCACCGCCGCGGCCAGCTCGGGCCTGCTCGGGATCACCTGGGGCGGGAGCCAGTACGCCTGGAGCTCGCCCGTCATCGTCGGCCTGCTGGGGGCGGCCGCGGTCCTGCTCGCCGTATTCGTCTGGGTCGAATCGCGGGCCGAGGAGCCGATCGTGCCGCTCCGTCTCTTCGAGAACGACGTCTTCCGAATCGGCGCTGTGACGACGTTCATCCTCGGCTTCGCGATGTTCGGGGCGATCGTCTACCTTCCGCTCTTCCTCCAGGTCGTCCGCGGCCAGACCGCGACGAACTCGGGGCTCGTGCTCGTGCCGATGATGCTCGCCGTCGTCCTCGCGTCGATCGGCGGCGGGCGGTGGATAAGCCGGACCGGCCGCTACCGGGCGTTTCCGGCGGTGGGTTGCGCGCTGCTCACGGTCGGGCTCTTCCTGCTCTCGACGATGGACGTGCACGTCTCGCGCTTCACGACGTCCGCCTACATGGTCGTGCTCGGGCTCGGCATGGGGCTCGCGATGCAGGTGCTCGTGCTCGCGGTGCAGAACGCGGTCGACTACCGCGACCTCGGGACGGCGACCGGCCTCGTCTCGTTCACCCGCTCGATGGGCGGGTCGTTCGGGGTCGCAATCGGCGGCGCGATCCTGTCGAACCGGCTGGCCGCGAATCTGAGCGGCCGGCACCTCGACGTCAACTCGCTTCGCTCGGGCCCGAGCCGGATCGCCGCGCTTCCGCCGGAGATCCACCACGTCGTCGTCCACGCGTTTGCGCGCTCGCTCGACTCGGTCTTCCTCTGGGCCGTGCCGGTCGCCGCAATCGCCTGCCTGATCTCGATCTTCCTGCG
>VAYE01000169.1 GCA_005883235.1 Actinomycetota bacterium | reverse complement strand
GATCGCCGCGAACATGTCGTCCCAGGCAGCGGGGGTCGCGGCCAGGTTGTTCCCGCCGGGCCACTCGTCCCAGCTGAAGATCATCGGACAGTTCTCGATCGCGATCCGCACGCCCCGCTCGGCGGCGTGCGCCACGAGCGGCGGCCAGATCTCCTTGAAGCGCTCGAGGTTCTCCGGGTAGGGACGGTCCTTGTCGTTGCCGACGAACGTCCCGACGGTGCGAACGCCGAGCCGCTGCGCCGCGTCGACGACCTTGAGCAGGTGCGCGTTCACGGCTTCCCGCTCCGCGTCGTTCGGGTGCAGGTTGTTCGGGTAGTACGCGAGCGACGAGATCTCGAGGCCGTGGCGCCCGAGCAGCTCGTGCACCTGGTCGGGATCGAAGGACTCGACGTCGAGGTGCGTCACGCCCGCGTAGCGGCGCCGCTCGCCGCCCGCCGCCGGCCAGCAGGCGATCTCGAGCGTCTCGAATCCCTCCGACGCCGCCCATTCCGCGATCTCCTCGAGCGAGAGGCCGGGAAACGCCGCCGTGAGCAGGCCGAGCTTCACGCCGGCACCTGCACCCATCCCTTGTCGCGGGCGCTTCGGGAGACGGCGTCGGCGACGACGTTGGCGCGGTGGCCGTCGGCGAAGGTCGGGAAGTCGGGCTCCTCCGGCATGCCGCCGGCGGCCGCGGCCGTGTACACCGCGCGGTAGAGCTCCTTGAAAGTGTCGGCGAACCCTTCGGCGTGACCGGCCGGAAGGGTCGTGCGCGCCGCGGCCTCCGGCTCGAGCAGCGCCGGATTCCGCAGCAGCGTCTCGTTCGGCCGGCCGCGATGGCCGAGCCAGAGCTCCTCCGGCCGCTCCGCGTCCCACGCAAGCGCGCCGAGGGAGCCGTCGATCTCGAACCGGAGCGAATTCTTTCGTCCCGCGCTGACCTGCGAGACGACGGCCGAGCCGTGACCGCCGCCGCCGAAGCGCAGCAGGACGTGCGCGAGATCCTCGGTCGACATCGGCGCGTCGACGCGCTCGACGTCGTCTGCGGCCGCGAACGTCTCGACCTCGCCGACAGGGCGTCGTCGCACCGGAATCGTGGTCACGAGGTCGGCGAGGAGCTCCTCGACTCGGCGCCTCGTGACGAACTCGACGAGGTCGACCCAGTGCGAGCCGATGTCGGTGACCGCGCGCAACCCGCCGCCCTTGTCCGGCTCCAGTCGCCAGTTCCAGTCGGTCGGCAGGAGGAGCCAGTCCTGGAGGTAGCCGCCGTGGACGTCCCAGACGTCGCCGAGGCGGCCGTCCGCGACGACCGCACGCGCGTGCCGGCACTGCGGGTAGAAGCGGATGTTGAAGTTCGTGCAGTGCACGACCTCGGTCCGCTGGGCGAGCTCGAGGAGCTCGGCGGACTGGGTGGAGTCGAGCGCGAGCGGCTTCTCGCAGACGACGTGCTTGCCGGCGGCGAGGGTCGCGGTCACCTGGTCGTAGTGGAGATGGTTGGGGGTCGTCAGGTGGACGACGTCGACCCGCTCGTCCGCGAGCATCGACTCGAAGCTGTCGAACGGGGCCGGGAGCGGCGTCGTGGCCGCCTTCATGCGGGCGCGCTCGGGAGAGGAGCCGACCACGCCGACGACCTCGATCCCGAGCCGGCGCAGCGCCTCGACGTGGACGACGCCGATGAAGCCGGTGCCGACGACCGCCGCCCGCAGCTTGGTCAGGTCAGCCATCGCGCGCCGATCCTACGAGGTCGCAAAACCCGGTGCCTATGATCGCCCCGTGAACGCGCTCGAGGGGAAGGCGGCGCTCGTGACCGGCGCTGCCGGAGGCATCGGGAGCGGCGTCGTGCGCGCCTTCGCCGCTGCGGGGGCGCGGGTGCTCGCGGTGGACCGGGTCGACGCGCAGGGGGAAGAGACCTACGTCGGCGACTTGACGCGCGCGGACGAGGCGGAAGGCGCCGTCGCCGCCGCGCTCGAGCGCTTCGGGCGGCTCGACGTCCTGTTCAACGGCGCCGGGATCAGCGGCAGGAGCCTGGGCGACGGCCCGGTCGACAGCTGCACCGACGAGGCCTGGGACGCGGTGCTCGAGACGAACCTGAAGAGCGTCTTTCTCTGCTCGAAGCACGCGATCCCGGCCCTTCGCCGCACCGGGGGCGGCGCGATCGTCAACCTGAGCTCCGTGCTCGGGCTCGTCGGCTCGGAGGACTTCGCGACACACGCGTACGCGGCGAGCAAGGGCGCGATCGTCGCGCTGACGCGGGCGATGGCGATCGCGTACGCGCCGGAGGGAATCCGGTGCAACGTCGTGTGCCCCGGTCTCGTCGACACGCCCATGAGCGAGCGAGCGCGGAACGACCCGCAGATCCAGGCGAGGCTCGGCCAGCTCCAGCCCTTGACCGGTGAGCCCGGCCGCCCCGAGGACGTCGCCGGCGCCGCGCTCTACCTCGCGACGGCGCCCTTCGTGACCGGCGCCGTCCTCGCCGTCGACGGCGGCTGGACGGCGCGATGACGATCGGCGCGGCGTTGTGGGCGGCGGATCGGCTCTAGTGGACGACGGCCGACGGCTCGAACTCGGCCTTGCGCGCCTTGAAGTCCTCGAGGATCGTCTCGGTCGCCGTCGCCCCGACCCGAGTGACGCCCACGGCCATCACCTCGAGCAGCGCGTCGAGAGTTCGCACCCCGCCGGCCGCCTTGACCTGGACCTGCGGGCCCACGCTCCGGCGCATCAGCTTCAGGTCGGCGATCGTGGCGCCGCCCGGCGCGAAGCCGGTCGAGGTCTTGACGAACGCGGCGCCGGCCTCCTCGGCGAGGCGGCACCCGAGCTGCTTCTGGACGTCGTCCAGGTACGCGTTCTCGAGGATCACCTTCACGATCGCGCCACGGGCGCCCGCGGCCGAGACGACGGCGGCGATGTCGTCGCGCACCTCGTCGGCGCGCCCGGAGCGCAGGCGGCCGATGTTGAGCACCATGTCGAGCTCGCCCGCCCCGTCGGCGAGCGCGCGCTCGGCCTCGAACACCTTGGTCTCCGTGGCCGAGCTCCCGTGCGGGAAGCCGACCACCGTCGAGACGAAGACGTCCGAGCCGTCGAGCAGCTCGGCGGCGAAGGCGACGTCCGCGGGCCGTACCGTGGTCGAAGCGACGGCGTAGCGCCGTGCCAGCTCCACGCCTTCGCGTACGAAGTCGAGGTCCAGCTCCGGGCGGAGCAGCGAGTGGTCGATCGTCTTCGCGACCTGCCCGTACGAGAGGCTGGCGACGGTCGGCGGGGCCACGAGGCGAGGATAGCCTCGTGAAGGAGCGCCCGTTGCGGACGACCGTGGTCGGCAGCTACCCGCTCCCGGGATGGCTCGAGCACGCGACCGCGCACCTCGATGAGCTCGGTCCCGACGACGTCGCGGAGCTGGTCGACGACGCCGTCGTCTGCGCCGTGCACGACCAGGTGGCGGCCGGGCTCGACGTGATCACCGACGGCGAGCAGACGCGGATCGACTTCAACCTCTCGTTCTACGGCTTCCTCGAGGGGCTCGAGCACGAGGTCGAGCCGCGGCGAAGGTTCGGACCTCCGGCGCACGATCAGCGTGGTACTCACACGATCGTCGGTGAGCTCGCCGCGCCGCGCGGCCTCGGCGTGGTCGCCGAGTGGGAGCGCCTCCGTCGCGTCGCGCCGCCGGGCCCGGCGCTGAAGGCGAGCGTTCCCGGCCCGTACACCCTGAGCGGCCGGCTCGTGCCGAACGAGCGCTATCCCGACCGCTACGCCGTCGCGGAGGCGCTGCTCCCGATCGTCGCCGCCGAGCTCGAGGCCCTCGTCGAGGCCGGTTGCGGGGAGATCACGATCGACGAGCCCTCGATGAGCTGCTACGCGCACCGCGAGGATCCGGCGCGCCTGGTCGACCTCTTCAACCGCACCGTCCGTCCGGTCGCGGGGCGGTGCCGGCTCTCGACCCACCTCTGCTTCGGCAACTACAAGGGCCGCGCCGTCGGCCCTCGCCGGTATGCGCCGATGTTCCCGGCCTTCCTCGAGCTCGACGTCGAGGAGCTCCACCTCGAGATGGCGAGCCGCGAGCTCGCCGAGAGCGAGCTCGTCGCCGAGATCGCGGAGCGGAAGGACGTCGCCGTCGGGATCGTCGACGTGAAGAGCTACTGGATCGAGCCGCCGGAGGAGGTCGCGACGCGAGTCCGGCACTTCCTCGGGCTCGCGCCCCCTGAGCGGTTGTCCTTCGCACCGGACTGCGGCCTGAGCCAGACGGCCCGCTGGGCCGCGCGGCAGAAGCTCCGGACCCTCGTCGCCGGCGTGCGGATCGTGCGCGAGGAGCTCGGACTCTGATCGAGCCGGCGCTTGCCGGCGACGCGTTCCTCAGGGACGTCGAGACCGCGCCGGCGGGCGCGCTCCACCTCTGGTGGCTCGGCCAGAGCGGCTTCCTCGTCCGGTGGGAGAGCCGGCACCTCCTGCTCGACCCGTACCTCTCCGACTCCCTGACCCGGAAGTACGAGGGGACCGAGACGCCGCACGTCCGCATGACGCGGCTCGTCGTCGACCCGGCGCGCCTTCGCTTCGTCGACGTCGTGACCTCGAGCCACGGGCACACCGACCACCTCGACGCGGAGACCCTGCGCGCGATCCGTCCGCGGGCCCTCGTCTGCCCGGCCGGGATCCGGGAGCTCGCGCTCTACCACTCGGGTGACACGCTGGCGTTCCGGGGCCTCGGCGAATCGCTGCGGCCGTTCGGTCCCGACGTCGCGATCCTGCCGATCAACGGCAAGCTCGGGAACATGGGCGGCGCCGACGCGGCGCACGTGGCGAGCGAGGCCGGAGCCCGCGTTGCCGTGCCGTGCCACTTCGACATGTTCGAGCTCAACACCGCCTCGCCGGACGAGTTCGTCCGCGAATGCGAGCGGCTCGGCCAGGCCTCCCGCGTGCTCCGCGCGGGCGAGCGGCTCACACTCCCGGGAAAAGGGCGCAATTTGCGCGGATAACGAGCCGGGCGACCCGCTGAATCGAGGTCAGCCGGGTAGGCACCTCGTATCCGACAGAAGGGAGGCACGGGATGTCTCAGCTACTTCCCGAACGCCGTTCCCGTGGCACGGCCGAGCGGTGGGAGCCGCTCAGCGAGCTCGAGCAGGTCAGCGAGCGTATGCGGCGGGTCCTCGACCAGACCCTCGGCGACGCCGGCTTCGCCACGCTGCTCCGCGAGGCGGCCAGCTGGTCGCCGCCGGTCGACATCGAGGAGACCGACGACGCGTACGTCCTCGAGGCCGAGCTCCCCGGGGTCAAGAAGAGCGACGTGAGCATCGAGCTCGTCGGCAACGAGCTCACGATCACGGGCGAGATCAAGGAGAAGGAGCGCAAAGGGGTCCTGCGGCGGCGCACGCGCCGGACCGGGCGCTACGAGTACCGCGTCACGCTGCCCGATCAGGTCGACGGCGACTCGATCGAGGCGAACCTTTCCGAGGGCGTCCTCACCGTCCGCGTCCCGAAGTCGCAGAAGGCGGCGCGGCGGCGGATCGAGGTCAGATCGTAAGGACGGCGAGAGGGCCGGCCCGGCGCCGGCCCTCGGCCGCCCCTGAACCGAGGAGGGCTCCATGTCGGTCGAGCATCTATGCCAACGCCACGGACGGCCTGCGGTCGCGACGCGGACGCGGCTTCGTCCGGACGGGACGCAGGAAGTCGAGTACCTGTGCGAGATCGACCTGGCCGAGGAGCGGATGGCGAACCGCTTCGGCGGCCGCGGCAGCCTCTTCGACGACTTCTTCTCGGACTTCTTCGGCGACCGGCCCTCGAGCGGGCAGGTCGCGGCGCCGTCGCGCCAGGTCGAGCGCGTCGACGTGACGCAGTTCTTCAGCGACGCGACCCGCGAGCTCTTGCAGCGGGCGGCGCAGACCGCCCTCGAGTGGGGCAGCCTCGACCTCGACAGCGACCACCTGCTGCACGCCGCGTTGCAGGACGACGTCGTTCGCCACGTGCTGCGCCAGGCCGACGCCGATCCGGAGGCGATCGCCGCCCAGCTCGAGGAGGAGGCCGACCAGGCCGAGCGCACCGACGTCGCGCCCTCGCTCTCGCCGGACGCCAAGGCCGCGCTGCTCGCCGCGTACGAGGAATCGCGGGAGCTCGGAGCCTCCTACGTGGGGCCGGAGCACGTCCTGCTCGCGCTCGCCCGCGACGAGGAGAGCCAGGCCGGGCAGCTCCTGCAGCGGTTCGGCGTCTCGCACACGAAGCTTCGCGGCGCCGTGATCCGCGGAGTCGAGGCCGGAGGCGGCACGCGGGAGACGAGCTCGACGCCGACGCTCGACCAGTACGGCCGCGACCTCACCGAGATGGCCCGCGAGGGGAAGCTCGACCCGGTGATCGGCCGGGCGGACGAGATCGAGCAGACGATCGAGATCCTCTCGAGGCGGACGAAGAACAATCCCGCGCTGATCGGCGATCCGGGCGTGGGCAAGACCGCGATCGTCGAGGGGATCGCGCAGCGGATCGTCAACGACGAGGTCCCGGAGACGCTGACCGGACGGCGTGTCGTCCAGCTCGACCTCGCCGGGATGGTCGCCGGCTCCAAGTACCGCGGCGAGTTCGAGGAGCGGCTGAAGAACGTGATCGACGAGATCACCGAGAACGAGGGCCAGATCATCCTCTTCGTCGACGAGCTGCACACGCTCGTCGGGGCCGGCTCGGCCGAGGGCGCGATGGACGCCGGCAACATGCTCAAGCCGGCGCTCGCTCGAGGCGAGATGCACGTCATCGGCGCGACGACGCTCGACGAGTACCGCAAGGACGTCGAGGGCGACCCCGCGCTCGAGCGGCGCTTCCAGCCGGTGCTCGTCCGCGAGCCGACGGTGGACGAGACGATCGAGATCCTGCACGGCCTGAAGGACCGCTACGAGGCGTTCCACCGCGTCCGGATCTCCGACGAGGCGATCGTCGCCGCCGCCGAGCTCTCGGACCGCTACATCCGGGATCGGTTCCTTCCGGACAAGGCGATCGACCTCGTCGACCAGGCGGGCGCCCGCGTCCGCCTGCGCTCGAAGACGAAGGACACCGACACGAGGTCGCTCGAGGAGGACCTGCGCCGCCTCGCACGCGAGCGCGACCAGGCGACCTCGGCCGAGGACTACGACCGCGCGGGCGAGCTGAAGGACCAGATCGACACGCGGCGCGGCGAGCTCGACGAGCGCCGCAAAGGCCGGCAGCGGGCCCCGGAGGTAACCGCCGACGACATCGCGGACATCGTGTCGCGGGCGACCGGGATCCCGGTCTCGCAGCTCACCGCCGAGGAGCGGGAACGGCTCCTGCGACTGGAGGCCGAGCTCCATGCGCGCATCGTCGGCCAGGACGAGGCGGTGACGGCGATCGCGGAGGCCGTGCGCCGGTCACGCGCGGGTCTCGGCGATCCGAACCGGCCGACGGGGAGCTTCCTCTTCCTCGGCCCGACCGGCGTCGGCAAGACCGAGCTGGCCCGCGCGCTCGCCGAGATCCTGTTCGGCAGCGAGGAGCTGATGGTCCGCTTCGACATGAGCGAGTTCCAGGAGCGGCACACGGTCTCGCGGCTCGTCGGCGCGCCGCCCGGGTACGTCGGCTACGAGGAGGCGGGGCAGCTCACGGAGCGGGTCCGGCGGCGCCCGTACTCGGTGCTCCTCTTCGACGAGATCGAGAAGGCGCACGCGGACGTCTTCAACATCCTGCTCCAGATCCTCGACGACGGCCGGCTGACGGACGCTCAGGGTCGCACGGTGGACTTCAAGAACACCGTCGTGATCCTGACCTCGAACCTCGGCGCCGACCGGATTCAGCAGCACACGCGCCAGCGCGAGTCGTTCGAGGAGCTGAAGAACGACCTGATGCAGATCCTGCGCCGGAGCTTCAGGCCCGAGTTCATCAACCGGATCGACGAGATCATCGTCTTCCGCGCCTTGACCGACGAGCAGCTCGTCGACATCACGAAGCTCCTCCTCGACCGGCTCGCGCGGCGGCTGCGAGCGCAGCGGATCGAGGTCGTCTTCGGCGACGACGCCGTGCGCCTGCTGGCGCGGGAGGGGTTCGATCCGGAGTTCGGGGCGCGGCCGCTCCGGCGGACGATTCAGCGTCTGGTCGAGAACGAGCTCTCGCGGATGGTGCTCGGCGGACAGCTGCAGCCGGGCGACCGGGTCGCGGTCGACGTCGTCGAGGGCGACCTGCAGTTCGAGGTCGAGGGGGGCGTCGGCGAGGCCGACGTCACGGCACCCGGTCCGGAGTCGCTCCCGGCACGCTGATCCAGACGTCGGCTCCGTCGCCGTTCGAGGCGTGGGCGGTGCCGCCGTGGGCGTTCGCGATCGCATCGACGATCGCGAGGCCCAGGCCCGCCCCTCCGCTCGTCCGGCTCTCGTCCGCCCGGCTGAAGCGCTGGAACGCTCGCGGGAGGAAGTCCGCCGGTAGACCGGGCCCCTGATCGCGAACGTGCAGCTCGACGACTCCGTCGACGAAACGCGCCTCGATGCGGACCGTCCCCTCGCCGTGACGAAGCGCGTTCTCGACGAGGTTGCCGAGCGCCTGCTCGAGCCGCAGCCGGTCGCCCGTGAAGCTGAGGTCCTCCGCGGCGTCGATCTCGAGCGGCCTCCCCACCTCCTGCGCCCGCCACGCGAAGCGGTTGCTCACGCTCTGGAGGAGGTCGTGCGCCGAGACGCGCTCGGCTCGGAGCGCGAGCTTCCCCTGATCCGAGCCGGCGATCAGCAGCAGATCCCCGGCCAGCTGGACGAGCCGGTCGGTCTCGGCGCTGGCCTCGCGCAGAGCCTCGCGCAGCTCCGGCTCGCTCTCGGCGTGGTGGAGCGCGAAGTCGAGCTCGGCGCGAAGCAGCGCGAGCGGCGTCCGCAGCTCGTGCCCGGCCTCGGCGACGAAGCCGCGCTCGCGCTCGAGCGCGGCCTCGAGCCGAGCGAGCATCTCGTTGAGCGTCTCGCCGAGCCGCTCGAGCTCGTCCCGCGTGCCCGGCACCGGCAGCCGCTCACCGGGGCGGTCGGCCGAGATCTCCGCCGCCCCTCGACGCATCGCCTCGACCGTTCGAAGGCCGGCTCCGGCGAGCACGTAGCCGAGGCCGGTCGCCAGCAGAAGCGCGATCGGGCCCGCAAGCAAGAGCTCGGTCCGCAGGCTGCGGAGCGCCTCGGCGCGGTTCTCGCGCGTCGCTCCCACGACGAGGACGGCGCGCGTGCGTCCGAGGTCGAGCGGCGTCGCGAGCAGGCGCGCAGGCTCGTCGAGGCCGGGCACCGAGGGCACGTCGACGAACTGCGACTCGCGGAGCGCCGACCGAAGCTCCGCCGGAGGCAGGAGCGAGCGGCGCCCGAGCGGCGGCGTCGCGTCGAGGACCGCGCCGGCCGGGCCGACGAGCTGGGCGAAGCTCTCGCCGCGCTCCACGAGCCGGCCCGCTCCCTCTTTTGCCAGCGAGCTCCGCCGGTCGCGGACGAGCGCCGAGATGTCCTGCGCGCGGAGGCGGAGGTCCTGGTCGAGCGCGTGCGAGAGATCGCTGCCGAGGCGCGCGTAGACGAACGCGCCCGTGCCCGCGAGCACGAGCGCCATCGCAGCCGCGAAGGCGGCGGCGACGCGAACACGGATCGGAACGCGTCTCATGCCTCCTCCCGCAGCCGGTAGCCGGCTCCGCGCACGGTCTCGATCGAATCGCGGTCGAACGGCCGGTCGAGCTTGTCGCGCAGCCGGCGGACGTAGACGTCGACGACGTTGGAGCGCGTCTCGTAGGCGATGTCCCAGGCATGCTCGATCAGCTCGAGCCGGGACAGCACCTCGCCGGGCCGGCGCATGAAGGTCTCGAGCAGCGCGAACTCCTTGGCCGAGAGGTCGACCTCGACCTCGCCGCGGCGCACCTCCCGCCGGGCCGGGTCGAGGCGAAGCTCGCCCACCTCGAGGACGGCGGGCCGCTCCGGACGCCCGCGGCGGGCGAGCGAGCGCAGCCGCGCGTGCAGCTCCGCGAGCGCGAACGGCTTCACGAGGTAGTCGTCGGCGCCGCTGTCGAGGCCCCGGACGCGGTCGCCGACCCCCTCGCGGGCGGTGAGCATCAGCACGGGTGACCAGACGCCACGCTCTCGCAACTGCCGGCAGGCGTCGAACCCGGACAGCCCGGGGAGCATCACGTCGAGCACGATCGCGTCGTAGTCGACCGCCTCCGCCATCCAGAGCGCGTCCTCCCCGCGCTCGGCCACGTCGGCGGCAAGCCCTTCCTTCTCGAGCGACCGGCGGATCACGCTCGCCATCCGCGATTCGTCTTCGACCACGAGCACGCGCACGCTCGAAGTGTGACGTCCACTCGATGAACCAGGCGTGAAAGCGGCCGTCATCGTCGATTCATGCGCCCGCCCTACGCTGCCCTCATGAAACGGATCTCGACACTCGTTCTGTTGGTGCTGACGTCGACCGCGTTCGCGAGCGCGAGCCCGAACCCGGCTCGGTTCGTCAGCGGCGTGACGAACCCCTGGTTCCCGCTCCGGCCCGGGACGACCCTCGTCTATCGAGGGGTGAAGGACGGGAAGCCGTCACGCGACGTCTTCCGGGTGACCGGTCGGACGCGACTCATCGCCGGCGTGCGCTGCACCGCGGTCGACGACCGGCTCTACCTCCGCGGAAGGCTCGGCGAGCGCACGACCGACTGGTATGCGCAGGACAAGGCCGGAAACGTCTGGTACTTCGGCGAGGCGACCGCCGAGCTCGACGCGCA
>VAYE01000168.1 GCA_005883235.1 Actinomycetota bacterium | reverse complement strand
GGGGACGCTCGTCTACATCGGCCTGCCCCGGCCGGGCGCCGAGACGAGGATCGGCCTCGAGCCGTTCTTCGACCGCCGCCTGCGGATCGTCGTCTCCCACGGCGGCGATCACGTGCCGGCCGAGGACTTCCCGCGCCTCTTCGAGAGTGCGATCGACGGCGAGCTCGACCTCGCCGGAATGGTCACGAAGACGATCGCGTTGGAGGACGTCGGGCGTGCGTTCGAAGAGCTTCAGGCAGGCGACGTCATCCGCTCGGTGATCCGGCCGTGAGGTTCCCGCCTCCCGTCGCCGAGCTGATCGGGTTCGAGCTCCAGAGCATGTCGGGCGGCGAGTCCGCGATGTCGCTCGAGGTCACCGAGCGGCACGGAAACCCGATGGGGACGGTGCACGGCGGGATCCTCTGCGACCTCGCCGACGCCGCGATGGGCACCGCGTACGTCTCGACCCTCGAGGACGGTGAGTCGTTCACGACGCTCGAGCTGAAGATCAACTTCCTCCGGCCCTTCTGGACGGGCCGGCTCGTCGCGCACGGCCGGGTGGTGAGCCGGGGACGCTCGGTCGGGCTCGCCGAGTGCGACCTCGTCGACGACGACGGTCGCCTGATCGCCCGAGCATCCAGCACGTGCATGACTCTGCGGGGTGACGCCGCGCAGGGACGATGATCTAATGGGTCGATGGACCTCCGCGACAGCGCGGACGAGGCGGCGTTTCGGGCCGAGCTGCGCGAATGGCTCGCCGCCAATCTGCCGGCCGAGCCTGGAAGGGAGTGGAGCCGCAAGCTCTACGACGCCGGCTATGCGGGCCTGACCTGGCCCGCGGAGTATGGGGGCAGGGGCGCGCCGTACAGCCACGAGGCGATCCTCCTCGAGGAGTCCGCCCGCGCCGAGGCGCCGATGCACGTGGGTGTGATCGGCCTCGGGATGGCCGGGCCTACGATCCTGGCGCACGGCACCGAGGAGCAGAAGCGGCGCTACCTGCCGAAGATCCTCTCGGCCGACGAGATCTGGTGCCAGGGCTTCTCGGAGCCGGACGCGGGCTCGGATCTCTCCGCCGTCCGGACGCGCGTCGAGGAGCGGGACGGACATTTCGTCGTCGACGGGCAGAAGGTGTGGTCGTCGTGGGCGCACATCGCCGACTTCTGCATCCTCGTCGGTCGCGGCGACCCGGAGTCGCGGGGGCACGCCGGGCTCACGTACGTGATCGTCGACATGCACGCCCCCGGCGTCGAGGTGCGGCCGCTGCGCCAGCTCACCGGCGAGTCGGAGTTCAACGAGATCTTCTTCGCCGACGTCGAGGTTCCGCGCGAGAACCTGCTCGGCGAGATCGGCGGCGGCTGGCAGGTGGCCATGACGACGCTCCTGCACGAGCGGGGAACGCTCGGGTTCGCGCTCACGGGGGTGCTCGAAGCGCAGCTGGCGAAGCTCGTCGCACTCACGAAGGAGCGCGCCGCGGACGATCCGCTGATCCGCGACCGCGTCGCCTCGGAGTGGATCGAGCTCCAGGCGCTCAAGTACACGAACTACCGGGCGCTGACGACGCTGATGAAGACCGGCATTCCGGGCCCCGAGGGCTCCGGCGCCAAGCTGCGGTGGTCCGAGGCGAACCAGCGCGTGACGAAGCTCGCGCTGGAGATCCTCGGCGGGGAGGACGACGGCTACTGGCACCACCAGCAGCTTCGGAGCCGCGGGAACACGATCGAGGCCGGCACCAGCGAGATTCTTCGGAACATCGTGGCCGAGCGCGTCCTCGGGCTCCCCCGGAGCCGCTGATGCAATTCGCGCTGACCGAGGACCAGGAGCTCCTGCGCCGCGAGGCGCGCAGCGTGCTCGCGAACGGCGGCTGGAGTCGCGACGAGGTCGCCGAGCTCGACTTCCTCGACCGGGCGGTGCTCTTCGAGGAGGCGGGCCGCGCCAACCGGGGGGAGGAGTTCCTCGATCCCGACGGCCCGGAGCACGAGCAGCTCGCCGCGCTCGCGCTCGAGGCGGTCGGGATCGCGCAGCACGTGCTCGAGCTCGCAATCGAGCACGCGAGGACACGCGAGCAGTTCGGCCGCCCGATCGGCGTCTACCAGGCAGTTTCGCACCCGCTCGCCGACACGTACATCGAGACCGAGCTGGCGCGGTCGCTCGCGTACTGGGCCGCGTGGTGCGTGGCCGAGGGCGACGAGCAGGCGCCCGTCGCGGTCGCCGCCGCCAAGGCGTACGCCGGCGAGGCCGCGGTCGCGGCGTGCGAGCGCTCGATCCAGGTGCACGGCGGGATCGGCTTCACGTGGGAGCACGTGCTCCAGCGCTACTACAAGCGCGCGCTGCGGATCCAGGCCTTCGGAGGCTATGCGTCGAAGCACCGCGAGCGCGTCGCGGCCTGGCTCCTCGACTGACCGTGCGGACGGCGCTCGTCACGGGCGCGTCGTCGGGGATCGGCGAGGCGTGCGCGCGACGGCTCGCGGGGGCGGGCTGGCGGGTGCTCGCGGGCGTGCGCCGGCCCGGCTCTGCGCCGCCCGGGACGGAGGAGGTGCTCCTCGACGTTACGGAGCCGGTCTCGGTCGGGGTCGACCGGCTCGACGGGCTCGTGAACAACGCCGGCATCGCGGTCGCCGGGCCGCTCGAGTCCCTGCCGCTCGACGAGCTCAGGCGTCAGCTCGAGGTGAACGTGGTCGGCCAGCTCCGGGTCACGCAGGCGGTGCTGCCGGCGCTCCGCCGCGCACGCGGGCGGGTGGTGAACGTCGGGTCGATCTCGGGGCGAAGCGCGCTCCCCTTCCTCGGCGCGTACGCGATGTCGAAGTTCGCCCTCGAGGCGCTGACCGACTCCCTGCGGGTCGAGCTCGAGCCGTGGGGGATCCGGGTCGTGGTCGTCGAGCCGGGCTCGATCAGGACGCCGATCTGGACGAGGGAGCGTCCCGATCCGCCGCCCGAGGCGGCGCCGCTCTACGGCGAGCGGATCGAAGCGTTCCGCCGCGCGGCGGTCTCGCGCGGCGCCCAGGGAGCTCCTCCCGATGCTGTCGCCGCTGTCGTCGAGCACGCGTTCACCGCGGCGAGGCCGCGGGCGCGGTACCTCGTCGGCCATGACGCGCGGCTCCGGGCCGGGCTCGAGCGGCTGCCGGTCCGGCTCCGCGACCGGCTGCTCGTTCGCCGGCTCTTCGAGGGTTGAGGCCCGTGGAAAAGCCAGCCTGAGCGGCATAGGGTTTCGTCACCACGACCGGAGGTGGGAAGTGGCACACGCCTTCAGCTCGATCGACGAGCTCGGCGACAACTACGGCTTTCGCAAGGCCAGGAAGCCGCTCGGGGTGACGGCGTTCGGCGTGAACGTGATCGTGTACCCGCCCGGCGGCGCCGGGATCGACCACTATCACGACGTCCAGGACGAGCTCTACTTCGTCCACGCGGGAACGGCGAGGTTCGAGGTCGGCGGCGAGGAGCGGATCCTCGGCCCGGGCGGCCTGTGTCACGTCGAGTCGACGACGCGCCGGAAGGTGTCGAACGCCGGGGAAGACGACCTCGTGCTGCTGATCGTGGGCGGCAAGGGCGGATACGTCGAGCGCGACGGGAACCTCGTGAACGCGGAGGATCTGGCCCGCCGCCAGGCCATGTCCCGAGGAGAGATGACGTGAACGGCCTGATGATGGACTTCCAGCTGACGATCCCGCCGCTCCTGCGCCGCGCCGAGACGTTCTTCGGCGACAAGGAGATCGTCACCCGCCTCCCGGACAAGAGCTTCCACCGCTACACGTACCGCGACCTGGCGCGCCGCGCACGGCAGCTCGCCGTCGCGCTCCGGGGCCTGGGCCTGGAGCCCGGCGACCGCGTCGGGACGCTCTGCTGGAACCACTACCAGCACCTGGAGGCGTACTTCGGGATCCCCTGCGGGGGCTTCGTCCTGCACACGCTCAACCTGCGCCTCCATCCGAGCGACGTCGGCTACATCGCGGGTCACGGCGGCGACCGCGCGGTGATCGTCGACCGGAGCCTGCTGCCGCTGCTCGAGCAGTTCAAGGACGAGACCCGGATCGAGCACGTCCTGGTCGTCGAGGACTCGTACGAGGAGCTCCTCGCCGCCGCGGACCCCGACGCGTGGGAGGAGCCCGAGCTGGACGAGCGGCAGGCCGCAGCGATGTGCTACACGAGCGGCACGACCGGCCGCCCGAAGGGCGTCGTCTACTCGCACCGCTCGACGATCCTGCACGCGCTCGGCGTCGCCTCGACCTCGCCGCTCGGGAGGCGGATCGGCGAGGCCGACACGCTCCTGCCGGTGGTGCCGATGTTCCATGCGAACGCGTGGGGCTACCCGTACCTGGCGGCGATGCTCGGCTCGAAGCTGGTCTTTCCCGGGCCGCACCTCGACCCGGAGAGCCTGCTCGAGGACTTCGTCCAGGAGGGCGTGACATGGACGGCGGGCGTGCCGACGATCTGGCTCGGCATGCTGCAGCTCCTCGACGCGAACCCGGGGAAGTGGGATCTCTCGCGCATGGAGGGCATGCTGGTCGGCGGCGCCGCGGTGCCGCGCGCGATGATCGCCGCCTACGAGCAGCGGCACGGGCTCACGATCGTGCAGGGCTGGGGGATGACCGAGACGTCCCCGGTCGCCTCGGTGACGGACATGATCGGCGACCTCCGCGACGCGGACGACGAGACCCGGTACGACCACGTCGCCATGGCCGGGATTCCGCTCCCGCTCGTCGAGATCCGCGTGCGCGCCGGCGAGGAGGAGGTGCCGTGGGACTCCGAGTCGATGGGCGAGCTCGAGGTGCGGGGCCCCTGGGTCGCCTCCGCCTACTACGAGACGCCGGACCAGGCCGACCGGTGGACGCCCGACGGCTGGTTCCGCACAGGCGACATCGTCTCGATGCACCCGCGTGGGTTCATCCAGATCAAGGACCGCTCGAAGGACGTGATCAAGTCGGGCGGCGAGTGGATCTCGTCGGTCGACCTCGAGAACGCGATCATGGCCCATCCGGCCGTCGCGGAGGCGGCCGTGATCGCGATCCCGGACGAGCGCTGGCAGGAGCGCCCGCTCGCGGCGGTCGTCCTCAAGCAGGGGCAGTCGGCCTCCGCGGACGAGCTGCTCGCGTTCCTCGCGCCGCAGTTCGCGAAGTGGTGG
This sequence comes from Actinomycetota bacterium, assembly GCA_005883235.1. The sequence goes on along the minus strand of VAYE01000168.1, from coordinate 1,010 downwards.
CTCCCCGACCGGATCGAGTTCGTCGCGGAGATCCCGAAGACCGCGGTCGGGAAGTTCCGCAAGACGGCGCTCCGCGAGCAGTTCGCCCAGGCGCCGGTCGCATCCTCGAGCTGAAGGTTGTCTTCGTTCCGTAGCGCCCTCGTGACCGGCGGCCGCTCGGGGATCGGCGCGGCGCTCGTCGCGGCCCTCGAGCGGGAAGGCACGCCGGTGCGGGTGCTCGACCTCGCCGACGGCTTCGACGTCGGGGACCCCACGGCGTGGGAGCAGGTCGAGCCCGTCGAGCTCGCGTGCCTGAACGCCGGCGTGACGACGGGCACCGGCGACGTCGCTGCCCTGACCGAATCGGAGTACAGGCGCGTCCTCGGCGCGAACGTGGACGGCGTCGTCTTCGGCGTGCGGCGGCTCGCCCGCGTGATGGAGCGAGGCGGCGCGATCGTCGTCACGGCCTCGCTCGCCGGCCTGACGACGGCCAAGGTCGATCCGGGCGAGGCGCGCGAGCGTGCGATCGCGGCCGGGATGGAGCTGCTCCGCCCGGAACAGATCGCCGACGCCGTCCTCGCCGCAGCCCGCGACGGGTCGACGGGCGAGGCCTGGGTGTGCCTGCCCGGGAAGGCGCCCTTCCGGCACGAGTTCCCCCGCTTCTTCGAGTCGGCGTGACCTAGGAAAGCTGGTCGGCGACCTTCACGAGCGCCTTGCCGCGGTTCTCGCCGCGCAGCATCCCGATGAAGGCGCGCGGCGCGTTCTCCAGGCCCTCGGTGACGTCCTCGCGGTGGCGCAGGACGCCCTCGGCGACCCAGCGGGACAGACGAGGGATCGCCTCGTCGTAGCGCTGGGCGTAGTCGGTGACGAGGAAGCCTTCCATCCGCGCGCGGAAGACGATCAGGAGGCCGGGGTGGACGGTCGGCTGCGGCTGCTCGAGGTTGTACTGCGAGATCTGACCGCAGACCGCGATCCGCGCGCCCCGGTTGAGCCGGGGGTAGACCGCCGCCGAGACGTCGCCGCCGACGTTG
>VAYE01000167.1 GCA_005883235.1 Actinomycetota bacterium | reverse complement strand
AGCGCCGCTTGCGAACGCCGCCACCGCGACGCCCAGGTAGCCGGCCGACTCGTTGAGGCCCAGCGCGAGCCCGCGCCGCGCAGGGCCCGCGAGGTCGATCTTCATCAGCACCGTCATCGACCAGGCGAGGCCCTGGTTCGCGCCGAGGAGCAGATTCGCGACCACGATCAGCCACCAGCCGGGCGCAAAGCCGACGAGTGCCGGCACAGGCAGCGCGAGCAGCCAGCCCAGGACGAGCAAGCGCTTGCGACCGGCGCGGTCTGCGAGCGCGCCGGCGACGAGGTTCGTCAGCCGTTCAGCGCGACGAGGAGCGCGAACTGCGCTGCGTTGGCCCGCAGCCCGAGGCGCACGGGCGCCGTCGTCACGACCTGACCGCGACGGCTCCGCGCTTGTTCGCGGCGACGATCGCGGCCTGGTCGGCCGGCGGCGGCGGCACGTCGACGAGGAGCGCGCGTGCGAACGACTCTGCGTCGCTTGCCTTGAGCGCGCTGTTGTGGCGGCGCTCGAAGCCGATCGTCGAGAACGGATTGCCCGAGAGCGACCGCCCGCACACCGACCCGGCGTAGTGACTCGGATAGACGACGACCCCGTCCGGCAGCTTGAGCAGCCGCTCGAGCGAACCGTAGAGCTGACGAGCGAGCGGAAGCGGGTCGCCGCCGGCATGGAGATCCGGCCGACCGACATCGCCCACGAGGAGCGAGTCGCCCGTGAAGACGAGCCAGGGCTCGTCGGTTCCACGGCGCAGGTCGGAGACGACGTAGGCGTTGTGCGCAGGTGCGTGCCCGGGTGTGGCGAGCGCACGCACCCGCGTGTTTCCGAGCGCGACCTCCTCGCCGTCGCCGAGCTCGGTGTGCTCGAAGTCGACCTCCGCGCCGCCAGGAAGGTACGGCGTCGCCCCAGTTGCCTCCACCAGCGCCGGCAAGCCCGAGACATGGTCGGCCTGCACGTGCGTCTCGAAGACGGCGACGATCGGGGCGCCGGCGCGCTCGGCCTGGGCGAGGTAGCCGTCGACGAACGCCTCGTGCGGGTCAACAACCGCGAGCTTCCGCTCGGTCAGGCAGCCGAAGAGGTACGAGGCGCACGCCGTCTCGTCGTAGAGGAAGGGTCGCAGGATCATGCGCTCAGGCTAGGCCGCGAGCGATGATCGCGCTAGACGAAGTTGCCGATAGCTGCTATCGGTAACGGGGATGGCGGCGACATCGACCTTGCGCGAGCTCTGGGACACGACGCGCATGCGCCTGCTCGTCGAGATCGAACGGCAGGGAAGCGTCTCCGCCGCGGCCGCCGCGATTGGGATCGGCCAGCCGAGCGCGAGCCAGCACCTGCGTCTGCTCGAAGCGGCAGCCGGACAGCGGCTCGTCGAGCGGAGCGGTCGCGGGAGCCGGCTCACCGAGGCAGGACAGCTCCTGGCCGCCCGCGCGGCGCAGGCGCTCACCAGCCTGGGCGCGGCCGAGGAAGAGCTCGACGCGCTCGCGGGCCTCCAGACCGGAACGATCCATCTCGGCGCCTCGACCGCCCCCGGCGTGTACCTGCTGCCGGACACGCTCGGCTGTTTCCGCCGCGACTTTCCGGGCGTGACCGTCGAGGTCGAGGTGGCCGCGAGCGGCGAGATCCTGAAGCGCCTGCTCGCCGGGCGTGTTCAGCTCGCGCTCGTCGGCGCGAGTGAGGCCGACGAGCGGATCGAGCTCGAGCCGTTCCTCGAGGACGAGATCGTGGGCGTCGCGAAGGCCGGGGCGGCGCCGATCACGAAGGGCGTGCTTGCCCCGGCGAGGCTGTCGGAGTTCATGCTCCTATCGCGGGAGCGCGGCTCGAGCTCCCGGCAAGTGATCGAAGAGGAGCTCCGCTCGATCGGAGTCCAGCCGGCCGGCGTGTGGGAGCTCGGGGCGAGCGAGGCGATCAAGCGCGCCGCCCGCGAAGGGCTCGGGCTCGCGTTCCTCTCGCGCTACGCCGTCGCCGAGGAGGTCGAGCGAGGAGACCTGGAGAGCTTCCGGCTCGCCGGACGCCCGCCGCTCCTACGGCACTTCTCGGTCGCTCGGCTCGCCGGACGCCCCTTCTCGCCGGCCGAGCAGAGCTTCGTGGCGACCCTCACCCGCTGCTGCGCCAAGCAGGCCGACTACGCGGCAGCCTGTGTCGGAGCAACGCCGAAGACGAACGCTCGCGCCGCCGCCCGCTAGTAGCCGTCCGGCCCGATCTCCCCTCAGGAACCGTCACCTTCTAAGCCGGCCACGGCATCGCTCGCATGGAGATGATGGCGCACTTCGAGGTCGTCGCCTAAGGCGTCTCAGTTCGAGACGAGCCGCTCGCCGCTCTCGGCGTCGAAGAGGTGCGCCTCCTCGGCCCGCGGGCGGAGCGAGACCTGCGAGCCTCGCTCGGGTGCGCGGCGCGCCTCGGTGCGGGCGACGAGCTTCGTCGTCTCCCCGTCGAGCTCGGTGACGCAGAAGACGAACGCGTCGGCGCCGAGCTCCTCGACGACCTCGACGCGCGCCTCCACGCCCTCGGAGGCGAGGTCGAGCGACTCGGGCCGCAGGCCGAGCACGAGGCTTCGACGCCCGTTTGCCGCGTCCCGCGGTACGGGCACGTCCTCGCCGCCGAACCGGACCACGCCGTTCGACCCGAGCGGGACGGTGCAGAGGTTCATCGCCGGTGAGCCGATGAAGCCGGCGACGAAGGTGTTGGCGGGCCGGTCGTAGAGCTCGCGCGGCGGGCCGACCTGCTGGAGCCTGCCGTCGCGTAGGACGGCGACACGGTGGCCGAGCGTCATCGCCTCGGACTGGTCGTGCGTGACGTAGACGGTCGTGACCGCGAAGTCGGCCTGGAGAGCCGCGATGTCGGCGCGCATCTGCACGCGGAGCTTCGCGTCGAGGTTGGAGAGCGGCTCGTCCATCAGGAACACACTCGGCAGCCGGACGATCGCCCGCCCCATGGCGACGCGCTGGCGCTGGCCGCCGGAGAGCTGCCCCGGCTTGCGCTGGAGGTACTCCTCCAGCCCGAGCATCTTCGCCACCTCGTGCACACGCTTCTCGCGCACGGGCTTCTTCACCTTCGCCATCTTGAGCGGAAAGGCCATGTTCGCGGCGACGGTCAGGTAGGGGTAGAGCGCGTAGTTCTGGAACACCATCGCCACGTCGCGGCGCTTCGGCGGGAGGTCGGTGACGTCCCGGTCGCCGATGAAGATCGAGCCGGCGTCGACCTCCTCGAGCCCCGCGAGCATCCTGAGCGCGGTCGTCTTGCCCGATCCGGACGGGCCGACGAGCACCATGAACTCGCCGTCCTCGACGTGCAGGTCGAGCGCGTCCACCGCTGCGAGGTCCGTCCCCGCGTAGACCTTCGTCGCCTGCTGGAACCGGACGTCAGCCATCTCCTGGTCTCCCTTCGAGCCGTTCGACGGCGGCCCCGAGCTCGTGTCGCAGCCGCTCCTGCATGTCCTCGCCGGCGCCAAGCTCGTCGAGCCCGAGCAGCGCGGCGCCGACGATCGGCGCCGATTCCGCCGTCCGCACGCGGAGCCCCGGCGCGAGCTGGCGCAGCTCCGCCTCGATCGCCGCGGTCAGCCGCCCGTCTCCCGACTGCAGCAGGCCGCCCCCGAGCAGGATCTCCGTCGGCTCCTGCTCGAGGCCGAGCCGGGCGAGCGCGACGCGGGCGAGCGCAGCGACTTCGGCGGCGAGCCGGTCGACGATCTCGGCCGCGACCGCGTCGTGCTCGGCTTCGGCGAACACGATCGGCGGAAGCTCGACGACCCGCCCCAGCGGGATCCGCTTCCGGTGGACCGCCTCGGCGAGCGCCGTCGGCGTCTCGACGCCGAAGTACGCCGGAACCGTCCGCTCCAGAGTCGTCTTCGGCCCGCGCCGTGGCGGCCGTCCGGCGAGACGCCGACGCAGTTGATCCCCGCTCCGCAGACCACGGCGACGCCCCAGCCGCGCTCGGTTCCGGCGCGCAGCACGGCGAACGTGTCGTTGCCGACGTTCGCTCGCTGCGCCCAGCCGCGCCGGGCCACGGCCTCGCCGAACTCGTCCTCCTCGGCGGGAAAGTCGACACCCGCCATCAGGAGCTGCGCGACGGTCGCGACGGCACCGTTGCGCGCGAGATGCGCCTCCTTGACGGCCTTGTCGAGCAGGCGTTCGAGCACGTTGAGCGAGCCCTCGATCCCGAGGTGCTGCGGCGAGCTCATCGCCCCGCGCACGAGCGCGAGCAGCTCGCCGTCGGCGCGGACGAGCGCGAGGTCGGTCTTCGAGTTTCCGCCGTCGACCGCGAGCACGACCTCGCCGGTCACGCCGTCACACCCCTCGGGAACTGCGGCAGGTGCTCGGCCCCGACCGAGAGCAGGCGCTCGGCGAGCTCGTCGGCGTACTCGTACTGGCCGATGAGCGGATGGGCGAGGAGCGCCTTCCGCACCGTCGCGACCTCGCCGGTGACCGCGGCCTCGGCGGCCAGCCGCTCGTACGCCGCAACGTGCTGGGCGAGGCCGAGGAGCTCCGGCGCGAGCGGACGCTGCTCCAGCGGCGCCGGGCCGTCGCGCTCGACCCGTGCCGGCAGCTCGACGACGTCGTCGTCGGCGAGGCCTGCGAGCGTCCCGTCGTTCCGCACGTCGACGACGTGGACGTCGCCGGTTCCGCCGGCGAGCGACGCGGCGAGCCCGATCGCGGCCTCGCTGTAGAAGGCGCCGCCGCGACGCTCGAGCAAGGCCGGCTTCTCGTTCAGTGCGGGATCGCGATACATCTCGAGAAGCTCGCGCTCGATCTCCATCACCTGCTGCGCGCGCGGCACGTCGTCGCGCTGCTCCGCGAGCACCGCGTCGTGCGCGTAGTAGTAGTGCAGGTAGTACGACGGGATCGCGCCGAGTTCGTCGATGAGCCGGCGCGGCAGCCTCGCGCCGGCGGCGATCTCGTCGCCGTGCTCGGCGAGAAGGTCGGGGAGGACGTCGGTGCCGTCGACGCGGACGCCGCGCACCCAGGTGAGGTGGTTCAGGCCGACGTTGTCGACGAGCACTCGCTCCGGCTCGACGCTCAGCATGCGCGCGAACGCGCGCTGGAAGCCGATCGACACGTTGCAGAGCCCGACGGCGCGGTGACCGGCGTCGAGGAGGGCGCGCGTGACGATCCCGACCGGGTTCGTGAAGTCGACGATCCAGGCGTCGGGCGTCGCCCGCTCCCGTGCGCGCTCGGCGAGCTCGAGGACGACCGGCACCGTGCGGAGTGCTTTCGCGAGGCCGCCGGCGCCGGTCGTCTCCTGGCCGATGCAGCCGCAGGCGAGCGGGACCGTCTCGTCGAGGAGGCGCGCCGCCTGGCCTCCGACGCGGATCTGGATCAGGACGAAGCTCGCGCCGTCGAGCGCGCGGTCGAGGTCCCCGGTCTGCTCGAGCCGCCCGTCGAAGTCGTCCCGCGCGAGCATCCTGTCCGCGAGGCCCCCGACGACCTCCAGGCGTTCCGCGTCGATGTCGTGGAGCGCCAGCTCGCGGACCCCCAGCCGCTCTCGCTCGCGGGCCAGGCCGGACACGAGCTCCGGCGTGTAGGTCGACCCAGCCCCGATGACCGCGATCTTCATCCCTTCACCCCGGTGAGCGTGACGCCCTCGATGAAGGCGCGCTGCGCGAGGAAGAAGATCGCGATCACGGGCGCCATCACAAGCAGCGTCGCCGCCATGGTCAGGTTCCACTGCACCTGGTGCAGCGACCGAAATTGGGCGAGACCCACCTGGAGGGGCCAGCGGGCCGGGTTCTCGCCGGTGTAGAGCAGCGGCAGGAAGAAGTCGTTGAACGTGTAGAGGAACGAGAAGAGCGCGACCGCGGCGATCGCCGGCTTGGCCATGCGCAGGACGACGGTGGTGAGGATGCGGAGCTCACCGCAGCCGTCCACGCGTGCGGCGTCGAGGTACTCCTCGGGGATCGTCAGGAAGAACTGGCGGAGGAGAAAGATCGAGAACGCGTCGCCGAACCAGTTGGGGACGATCAGCGGCCAGAGCGACCCGACGAAGTGGAAGCCGATGTGCTGGCCGAGCCTCGTCCACATGACGTAGAGCGGCACGACCGTCACCTGCGGCGGCAACATCAGCGCGATCAGCACGACCATGAAAGCGAGGTTGCGGCCGCGCCAGCGGATCCGGGCCAGCGCGTACGCGACCGGAACGCTCGAGACGACGAGACCGAGCGTGGCCAGCGACGAGTAGATCATCGTGTTGAGCGTCCAGCGGAGGATCGGCGCCTCGTGGAAGACGTCGGTGAAGTTGCGCCACCGGAACGGGTGGGGCCAGAGGTGCACCGACAGCGCCTGCTCGTTCGTCATCAGCGCCGTCAGCACGATGAAGCCGAACGGCGCGATGAAGATGATCGCGGCGGCGATCAGCAACGAGTGATTCGCGACGGCGACGAGGAAGCGCTGCCGTCGCACGGTCGGCGGCGGTTTCCGCCGGACGAGCGCGGCGGCGCGGACGGGAACGCTCGCGGTGCTCATCTCAGCGGACGCTCCCGGCGTAGTGGACCCAGCGCCGCGAGTTCCAGAGGATCACGGACGTCACGGCGAAGGCCACGACGAGGAGCACGATCGCGAGCGCGGACGCGTAGCCCATGCCGTTGTTCACGAACGCGGCCTGGTAGACGAGCACGGGGTAGAAGAGCGTCGAGTCCTGCGGGTAGCCGAGGTTGTTGACCGTGTCTCCCGCCTGGGAGGCCTGCCCGGCCGCGATGTTGGCCGCGACGAAGGCCTGCGTGAAGTACTGGAGCCCCTGGATCACGCCGAGGATGATCGAGAAGAGGATGACCGGGCTGATCGTGGGCAGCGTCACCCAGCGCAGGCGCTGCAGCGGCCCGGCGCCGTCGAGCTCCGCCGACTCGTACAGGTGCTGTGGCACGTCGAGGACGGCCGCGAGGAAGATGATCATCGTGTTCCCGACCCCCCAGACCGCGAGCAGCGTGAGCGACGGCTTGGCCCAGCCCGGCGACAGGAACCACAGCGGCCCCTGGATCCCGAGGTGTCCGAGCACGATGTTCACCGGTCCGGTCGCCGGGTTGAGCAGGTAGACGAAGCCGAGCGTCGCCGCGACCGGCGGCGCGAGCGCGGGGAGGTAGAAGACGGTCCGGAAGAACCCGAGCCCACGCTTCGCGCGGGCCAGCATGACCGCGATGCCGAACGCGAACAGCACCTGCAGCGGAACGGCGATCGCGATGAACCAGAGCGTGTTCCGGACGGCGGGCCAGAACTGCGGGTCGTCGTGCAGGAGGTAGCGGTAGTTCGCCAGACCCCTCCACTTCGGCGGCGACAGCAGGTCGTAGTGGGTGAGCGACAGGTAGCCGCTCATCACGAGCGGGTAGCCGAAGAAGATGGTGAAGCCGGCGAGCCAGGGCGACATCAGGAGGAAGACGAGGCCCCTACGGCGCCACGCCGCCCTCCGCCTGGCCCGCCGGCGGTCGGTCGCCGGGACAGGGCCTGTTTCGGCGACCGCAGCAGGGCTCACGGCACGCCGCCTCCGGCCTGCGCGTTCTGCTGGTCGATCTGCTTGTCCAGCTTCTTCAAGCCGTCGTGCAGGTTCTTGACCTTACCGGCCTGCCACTTCACGGTGAAGCGTCCCACGAGCGTCAGGTTGGCGTTGCCGGCGGCCGTGATCGGCGTCGTTGCGGAGTTCGGGTTGTTGAAGATCCGCACGAAGGTCGCGAAGCGCGGGTCCGCCTTGAGCTCCGGCGACTTCGCCGAGCTCCGGGTCGACGGCACGTTGCGGATCCCGTTCGAGAACTTCGCCAGCGCATGGTCGTTCGTCGTCAGGTACTTCACGAGCGCCCAGGCCTGGTCGACGTTCCGCCCGCCCTTCGGGATGCCGATAATCGTCCCGTTCACGGAGCCGGCGCCGTAGAGCTCGGGATGCGCGTCGTCGACGGGCATCGGCGCGGTCCCGTAGTTCAGGGTCGGATGCTCGGCCTTGATGAACGCGACCCGCCACTCGCCGTCCATCATCATCGCGAGCTTGCCGATCTCGAACGCGTTCGACGCCGAGAACTCGTCGCCGAGCCCCGCCTGGAAGCGGACGACCTTGTCGTAGCCGTAGAAGTCGATCAGCTTCTTCTGCCACCTGAGCAGCTTCGACCAGGCGAACCGCGACGCGAGGACCGCCTTCCCCTTGCCGTCGAGGTAGTGCGCGGCGAAGAGCGGGGCGTAGTTCGACATGTCGGCGAAGTTGCCGCTGTAGAAGCCCCAGTACGGGTCGAAGCCGGCGATCTTGATCGAGCCGCCGTTCCCGCGCTGCGTCAGCTTCTTCGCGTCGGCGCTGAGCTCGGTGTAGTTCTTCGGCGGGTGCGTGATCCCCGCCTTCCGGAAGAGCGTCTTGTTGTAGTAGAGGCCGTAGGAGTCGGCGAGCAGCGGGAGCGCGCACCGCTTGCCCTTGTACTGCGTGTAGTAGAGCGACGTCTTCGGGAACTGGGTCATGTCGACCTTGTCCTTCCTGAGGAAGGGGCCGAGGTCGATCCAGGCCCCTGTGCCGCAGTAGACGCCGACCTGCGCGGACGTGAAGGAGCTGACCACGTCCGGAGCGTTCCCGGAGCGGATCGCGTTCGTGATCTTCGTATCGTTGATGTTGCCGACGACCTTGATCTGCACGTCCGCGTGCTTGCGGTCATATTCGGAAACGACTCCCTTGAACTCGTTCAGCTCGCGCTTCTGCCACCCGACCCAGACGGTGAGCTTGACCGTCTTCGTGGTCGAGCGCGCGCCCGCGCGGGCCGAGCTCAACGTCGCCGCTCCTGCCACCGCCGCGCCCAGCACGACGGCTGCCAGCAACGGAACCGTGATGCGTCTCATTCGAGCCTCCCGCCCTCTTGGATACGCCGCCTCCGCCGCTCCTGCGACGGTTAGTTAAGTTTCCGAACGCGGACTCTAGAAGGCCCTCCTAACCGAGTCAAGATCTTCCGGTTTCGAGGGGTATTGGTTAGGCTTCCTGACCAGATGGCCCGCGCGACCCCCCGCCCGGCGATCCCGCCCCTGCTCAAGCACCTGAACGAGCGGACCGTGCTCGAGACGATTCGCGAGGGCGCGCCGATCTCCCGGGCCGAGATCTCCCGGCGGGCGGGGATCTCGAAACCGACGGTCTCCCTCGCGCTCCGCTCGCTCCTCGAGGCGGGACTCGTCCGCGAGACCTCGCACGATCCCGGCCGGCCCTCGTACGGCGCGGTGTACTTCGAGCCCACGCCGGACGCAGCCTTCGTGCTCGGCTTCGAC
>VAYE01000166.1 GCA_005883235.1 Actinomycetota bacterium | reverse complement strand
CGAGATTCGCGCGCGCCAGGACGTCGAGCTCCCCGCCGCGGACGCCGAGACCGCGATCGAGACGATCGCGTCGCTTCGGACCTCGCTCGTCGAGGCGACGGCGCTGTCGGAGGACCTGATCGACAGCGTGGTCGTCGGAGTGCCCGGCGTCGTCGAGTCGGAGACGGGGCGGATCAACCTGGCGGAGAACGTTCCCGGCCTCGAGGGCCGAGCCTTCGACGCCGAGCTCCAGGAGCGGCTGGGACTTCCGGTCACGCTCGAGAACGACATCAACCTCGCCGCGCTCGGCGAGCAGTGGCGCGGTGTCGCGCGCGGCGTCGACGACTTCGCGTTCCTCTCGATCGGCACCGGGATGGGGGCGGGGATCGTCCTGCGGGGCGAGCTCCATCGCGGTCACCACGGCGCCGCCGGCGAGGTCGACTTCGCGCTGGTCGGCCTGCACGCCGAGCTCGATCCGTCCGCGGCGGGCGTGACGGCGCTCGCGGAGCGTCTCGGCGCGGCGCGGCGCCTCGCCCCTCCGTACGACGCGCGCGCGGTCTTCGCGGAAGCGCGTGGGGGAGACCGGGTGGCCCGCGAGGTGGTCGAGGAGGTGGCCCGCCGGATCGCGCTGCACCTGGCGCCGATC
>VAYE01000165.1 GCA_005883235.1 Actinomycetota bacterium | reverse complement strand
CTTAGCCTGAGTGACGTGAGGCGATTCGTCGTCAGCGCCTGTGTCGGGCTCGTCGCCGTCCTCGCGATCTGGAGCTCGGGCGACGCCGCTCCGGCTCGGAACGGTCCACCGGTGGGCCTGACGCGGCACGGCCGCCTGCTCTGGAACCTCGAGGCCCTTCTCCATCAGACCTTCGATGGCCGAGGAGTCTCCGTCTCGCGCCCCGAGAACTTCTCCTGTACGGGCGAATGCGCCCCCCTGTCGACCTACCGCCTCTACAGGTTCACATTCGCGCGGGCTATCGGCTCGTCGTTTCACGTCTCGAAGCGGACGTTCGGGGACAACGGCGAGTTCGGGAACTACCCGGTTCCGGTCCTCGTTCGCGGCCGGGCAGTGGCGTGCGACGCACGGGAGACCCGCTTCCTGATCTCCTATCGGAGTACCGCCTCCTTCACGCTCGACTGCCTTCCGCGGCCGTCTCCGCACGGCGGCTGCTCGGCTTCGGTCGCTACTGGAAGTTCGGCTCTCGCTTCGGCCGCGTCAGTCGGAGCAGCGGCCTCGAGTGCTGGAACCGAGCGGGCCACGGTTGGGTGCTCCCGTCGACCTCGCGGTTACCGAACGTTCTGACAGCGCTCACGAAGGAGGACTGATGTACGTACCGGCTGCCGATCGCTACGACCGGATGGCGTACCGTCGCTCGGGCCGGAGCGGTCTGCTCCTGCCGGCGATCTCGTTCGGCCTGTGGCAGAACTTCGGGACCGAGCGGCCGCTGGAGACGAGCCGGGCGATCGTCCGTCGGGCGTTCGACCTCGGGATCACGCACTTCGACCTGGCGAACAACTACGGGCCGCCGTACGGCTCCGCGGAGGAGAGTTTCGGCCGCCTGTTCGCGCAGGACCTGCGGCCCTTCCGCGACGAGCTCGTGATTTCGACGAAGGCGGGCTACGACATGTGGCCGGGCCCGTACGGGGAGTGGGGGTCGCGGAAGTACCTGCTGGCGAGCCTCGACCAGAGCCTCGCCCGCATGGGGCTCGAGTGCGTGGACATCTTCTACTCGCACCGCTTCGATCCCGAGACACCGCTCGAGGAGACGATGGGCGCCCTCGACGCCGCGGTGCGGCAGGGGAAGGCGCTCTACGTCGGCATCTCGTCGTACTCGGCGGCGAAGACGCGCGCGGCCGCCGAGATCCTGCGCGGGCTCGGGACGCCGCTCCTCATCCACCAGCCGTCGTACTCGATGCTGAACCGCTGGATCGAGCCGGAGCTGCTCGACGCGCTCGGCGAGCTCGGCGTCGGCTGCATCTGCTTCTCGCCGCTCGCGCAGGGCTTGCTGACCGACAAGTACCTGGAAGGAATCCCGGAGGGCTCGCGGGCGACCCAGGGCGGGTCACTCTCACGCAACCTGTTGACGGACGAGACGCTCGCGAAGATCCGCAGCCTGAACGAGCTCGCCGGCCGGCGCGGTCAGAGCCTGGCGCAGATGGCGCTCGCCTGGACGCTGCGCGACCCGCGGGTCACCTCGGCGGTGGTGGGCGCCAGCAGCGTCGAGCAGCTGGAGCAGAACGTCGGCGCGCTCGAGCGGCTCGACTTCTCGGACGAGGAGCTCGCCGAGATCGACCGCCACGCGACCGAGAGCGACATCAACATCTGGGCCGCGTCCAGCGAGGACTGAGCGCCTTACACCTCGGGCGAGGTGGTCGGCTGGCCGCGTGCGCACCCAGGGTCGTGGTGGCTCGCGAGGCGCAGGAGCAGCGCGTGGAACGTCTCCCGGCTCTCGGCGTCCAGCGGGGCGAGGAACTCGTCCTCGACGCGCTTGGCGATCGACCGCAGCTTGAGCAGCTGCCGCTTGCCCTCCGCGGTGAGGCTGACGACGTGACGGCGCCGGTCGTGCGGATCCCGGTGGCGCTCGAGCAGGCCGCGCTCCTCGAGTGAGTCGAGCACCCCGACCAGCTGGCTGCGATCGAGCCTGAGCGCGTCGGCGATCGTCGCTTGCGTCTTGCTGGCGCCTTCGCCGAGCAGTGCCAGCACGCCGTAGTGGTAGGTCTCGAAGCCGGCCCGGTCGAACTCCTCGAGCGCGCGCCGCTTGACCGCGATGCCGAGCCGTGCGAGCAGGAACCCTGTGCTCTTGAGCAGCTCGTCGGGGACGCGAAGGATCGGCTTCGCTTCGAGTAGGGACGTTGCAGACATCACGGGAATAAGTGTAGCGGCAAACCGTTGGTTCCTGATATCGTGGAACGAGTCAACGATCGAGGGAGCTAACGAATGAGTACTGAAATTGTGACACAGCCGGCAGTTGGAACTGCGGATCGCAGGCGCTGGATCGCGCTTGCGGTGATCGTCGCCGCCCAGTTCATGGTCGTCCTGGACGTGGCGATCGTGAACGTGGCGCTGCCCTCGATCAGGACTGACCTCCACTTCTCGCAGGAGGGCCTGCAGTGGGTGATCACCGCCTACTCGATCTTCTTCGGCGGTGTGCTCCTGCTCGGCGGCCGGCTCGCCGATCTCCTTGGGCGCCGCCGCCTGTTCATCGCGGGCCTCGTGCTCTTCACCGCGAGCTCGCTCCTCGACGGGCTGGCCTGGTCGGAGGGCTCACTGATCGCGTTCCGCTCCCTCCAGGGCCTCGGTGCGGCTCTGCTCTCGCCAGCCGCCCTCTCGATCCTGACCACCACGTTCCGGGAAGGACGCGAACGCAACCTCGCGCTCGGGATCTGGGGCGCGGCCTCGGGGAGCGGCGGCGCGGCCGGCGTCCTGCTCGGCGGCGCCCTGACGACCGGCGGGCTGATGCTGCTCGTCTACGCGATGACACGCGCCACCCAGCACGGCTGGGGAACCGCCCAGACGATCGGGCTCCTGGTCGCCTCCGTCGCCCTCGTCGCCGCCTTCTTCGTCGTCGAGCTGCGCTCGAAGGCGCCCCTGCTGCCGCTGCGCATCTTCCGCCTCCGCACGCTCTCGGCGTCGAACCTGAGCGGTCTGCTGATGGGCGGGGCGATCTTCTCGCAGTTCTTCCTGCTCACGCTGTACATGCAGGAAGTCCTCCACTACTCGGCGATCAAGACGGGTGTCGCCTACATCGGCCTGACGCTCTCGATCATCGGCTTCTCCGCCGTCTCGCAGGCTCTCGTCACGCGGATCGGCATCCGCCGCGTCCTGCCGGTGGGGCTGGCGCTCTCGACCGCCGCCCTCGTGCTGTTCGCGCAGCTCCCCGTGCACGGCCACTACTGGTCCGATCTCTTCCCCGCCTTCATCATCAGCGGGATCGGGTTGGCGCTAGCCTTCGTGCCCATGTCGATCGGAGCCCTGACCGGCGTTCGGCAGGCTGACGCCGGGATCGCCTCGGGTCTGATCAACACGAACCAACAGATCGGCGGCGCGATCGGCGTCGCGGCGGTGACGACGATCGCCACCACCTTCACCGCCCACTACGTCAACGCGCACGCCGGAACGACCGCCTTCAGCGGCGCCGCGCTCACGCACGGCTTCCAGATCGCGTTCTACGTCCTGGCCGCGACCGCCGCCGTCGGTGCGACGCTCGCCGCGCTGCTCATCGAGCCCAAGCCGAGAGACCCGGAGGTCGAGCTCGTGCCGGAGGGCGCGCTGGAGATGGAGGCCGCGGCGTGAGCCCGCGCACGATCGAACGCGAGCTCGACGATCTTCTCCTCCAGCTGAAAGGCCTCGTCCACGTCCGCGCGCTCGTCGAGACCCGCCGCGCCTCCGCAGCGGAGATCGAGGAGCACACGGCCGAGATCGAGCGGGTCCGAGGCCGACTCGCGCGGCTGGTCAAGGATTCGGGCGACCGCTACAGCGCCGCCGCTTAGCTACGCGCCCGGCTGCGCCTTGCTCGCCGCGGCCGCGTAGTCGGAAGTCGTGTCGGTTCGGGCCCGCTCGACTCCGGCCGCGGCGTAGGCGTCGTCCTCGTCGAGCGTCTCGTGCTCGAGCAGGGCTTCGGCGAGCGAGTCGAGCTTGTCGCGGTTCTCCCGTAGCAGCGAGACGACCTCCTCCTGCGCGCCGTCGACGATCCGGCGGACTTCGTCGTCGATCAGCTGCTGCGTGTGCTCCGAGACCTCGGAGGCGCCGGGAAGGAGCGGGCCCTGCCCGTCGGCGGGAAGAACGGCGAGCGGTCCGACGACAGGGCTCATGCCCCAGCGGCCGACCATCTGGCGGGCGATCTGCGTGAGCTGCTGGATGTCCGACTCGGCTCCCGTCGTCGGCACGCCGAAGACGATCTCCTCCGCCGCGCGGCCGCCGAGGGCCACCTTGATCTTCGCCAGGAGCTCCTTCTGTTGGTAGCTGTAGCGGTCGGCCTCGGGCGCCGAGAAGGTGACGCCGAGCGAGATTCCGCGCGGGATGATCGAGATCTTGCGCACCGGGTCGGCGCCCTCGGTCAGCATCCCGACGATCGCATGACCGCCCTCGTGGTAGGCGGTCCGGCGCCGGTCGGCGGGACTCATCATCACCTGCCGCTCGGCGCCGAGAACGATCCGCTCCAGAGCGTCGCTGAGGTCGGCCTCGGTGACGACGTCGTGGCCGCGCCGCGCGGCGAGCAACGCGGCCTCGTTGACGAGATTGGCCAGGTCGGCGCCGACCATGCCCGGAGTGCTCGCCGCGATCCGGCCAAGCTCGACGTCCGCGGCGAGCGGCACCCCTCGCGTGTGGACTTCGAGGATCGCCTCGCGGCCCGCCCGGTCCGGCGGCTGCACCACGACGCGCCGGTCGAAACGGCCGGGTCGCAGGAGCGCTTGGTCGAGCACGTCGGGCCGGTTCGTCGCGCCGACCACGATCACTCCGGTCGACGAGTCGAAGCCGTCCATCTCGGTCAGGATCTGGTTGAGCGTCTGCTCGCGCTCGTCGTTGCCGCCGCTGAAGCCGGCCACGCCGGACGTGCGCGACCTGCCGATCGCGTCCAGCTCGTCGATGAAGACGATCGCCGGCGCGGCCTCCTTCGCCTGCGCGAACAGGTCGCGGACGCGAGATGCGCCGACACCGACGATCGCCTCGACGAACTCGGAGGCGGCCATCGAGAAGAACGGAACATCGGCCTCGCCGGCCACCGCCCGCGCCAGCAGGGTCTTGCCCGTGCCCGGCGGCCCGGACAGCAGCACGCCGTGCGGGATGTGCCCGCCGAGCCGGCGGTACTTGTCCGGGCTGCGCAGGAAATCGACGACCTCGGACAGCTCGGCCTTGGCCTCGTCGATGCCCGCGACGTCGGCGAAGGTGACTCGGTCGCCCGAAGGCTGGTAGCGGCGCGCTCGCGAGCGCCCGAACGAGCCCAGCACGTTCTGCACGCTGCCCGCGCGGCGCATCAGCCAGAACAACAGCCCGACGAACAGGATGGTCGGGCCGAACCCAAGCAGCAGGTTCTCCCACCACGGCGCCCCGGTGTCCAGCGGCACCGCGTTCACGATCACGCCCTTGCGCTCCAGAAGCTTCGCGAGGGCAGTGTTGTCGGCGAACGCGGGGATCTCCGTCCGGAAGCGGGTCGTCGGCTTCGATCCCCGATATCGCTCCTTGTGCGTGAAGGTCCCCTGGATCGCGGTGCCCTTCGACGTGATCTCGGCCACGTTCCCCGAGCTCACCTGCTGCAGGAAGAAGGGGCTGTACGGAACCCGCACCCGCGACTCCCCTTTGGTCGCGCGGGAGCCGGCCCAGAAGTTGAGGACGAGCAGCACGAGCACGAACACAGCCCAACGCCAGCCGATGCGAAACCGGGGCCACGGGGACGGGGTCTGCGTCGAGGGCGTCGGCGGATTCGACGGCCGTTGCCGGCTCGGCGCCTGCCGCTGATCCTCGCTCGCCGCGGCCATCCCTCTACGCTACTTCAGCCCACACCGGCGGCGGCAGCCGCCGCGACTGTCTCGCTGGCCCGGGCGCACTCCGCCTCCGGGTCGTCGAGGCCGGTGGAGGCGAACAGGCCGGCGACGCGGACGACCTCCGAGCCGAGCAAGCGCAGCTGTCCCGCCACCGACTCGTCGAGAATCCGGCCCTCGGTGTCGAAGACGCGCCACGCCTGCGCGACCGGGACGACGTAGGGCACGGCCCAGGCGCGGAGCGCCCTGACGACGAACTCCATCGTGTTGGCGGCCTGCAGACCCTGCGTTCCTCCCGCGGTGCTGATCAGCCCGATCACCTTGTCCGTGAGGTACGGCGGCTTGCGGTCGTCGAGCAGATGGAGCCAGTCGAGCGCGTTCTTGAGCGCTCCCGAGATCGTTCCGTGGTAGAGGGGACTGCTCCAGAGCAGGCCATCCGCCCGATAGGCCTCCTCGATCAGGCGGCCGGCGGCCTCGCCTGGGGCGCGCACGGTGGGGTCGTAGATCGGCAGCTCGAGCTGGTGGAGGTCGAAGAGGGTGGTACGGGCGCCCGCCTCGCGCGCGCTCTCGAGCGCCAGCTGGAGTGCGGCGAGGCTGCGCGACGGTGCGGCCACCGAGCCTCCGATCCCGACGATCTGGAGCTCGCGGGCCATCTCGGGCGGCAGTCTCGCACGCCTGGGATCAGGTGTCTCGGCGGACGAGCAGGACGGCGGCGATCGCGAGCGCGAGCGCGCAGTAGCCGACGAAGAGCGCGGCCCCCGGCCAGGGCGAGAGCGAATGGGCGCCGTGAGTGAGGGAGAAGATCTGCCGCCCGGCTTCGCTCGGCAGGTACTGGGTAATCGCGTTGTTCCAGCTCGTAGGCAAGACGTTCATCAGCGGCGGGATGACGAAGAAGATCCCTGCGAACGTCGCGATCCCGCCCGCGGTGTTCCGGACGATCGCGCCGATCCCGAGCGCGAAGATCCCGACCAGCATCAGGTAGACGGCGCCGCCGATCACGGAGCGGGCAACGCCCGGGTGCGAGAACGAGATCTGGAGGATGTGATGGCGGGAGAGGATCGCCTGGCTCGCGAAGAACGCGATCACCACGGCCGGGAGCATCAACAGGAACGCCACGACCCCGAAGACGCCGGTCTTTGCCCAGAGCACCGGCAGCCGCTTCGGCACCGCGGTGAAGCTCGCCCGGATCATTCCGGTCGAGTACTCGCCGGTGATCACCAGCACACCGAGGACCGCGATCGCGAGCTGCGAGAGATTGACGCCGGCGAGCGCGATGTCGAGGGGGTGCCGGTCGGCCCGCTCGTGTGGGCTCATCGACCCCCAGTGCGACGAGGTGACCGCCGAGAACAGGACCGGGAGGGCGATCGTCAGCAGGAAACCGACCAGCAGCGACCACCGCGTCGAGCGCAGCGAGTGCAGCTTCGTCCATTCCGACAGCGCGACCCGCGCCTGTGTGACCCGGCCGGTGTGGGCGGTCCTCGGAAGGTGCGGAACGGGCGAGAGCGTCGTCACGCGACCGCCTCCTCGTCCTCGAGCTCGACTGCCTTGAACTCGACGTCCTCGCGGGTGAGGTCCATGAACGCCTCCTCGAGCGAGGCCTGCTTCGGCGTCAGCTCGTGAAGCGTCAACCCGCCCGCGGCGGCGGCGTCGCCGATCTGCGCCGGCGCCAGCCCGTGCACCTCGAGCAGGCCCGGCTCGAGGACGGCGACCGTCACGTTCGGGCCGGCGACGCGCCTCTCCAGCTCGGCCGCGTGCGGTGAGCGGACGCGCACGATATTCCCGGAGGCCTGGCGCAAGAACTCCTTCGTGCTCGTGTCCGCGATCTTCCGCCCCCGGCCGATCACGACCAGGTGGTCGGCCGTGAGCGCCATCTCGCTCATCAGGTGCGAGGACACGAAGACCGTGCGGCCCTCGGCCGCGAGGCCTTTCAGGAGGTTACGCATCCAGTGGATGCCCTCCGGATCGAGCCCGTTCACGGGCTCGTCGAGCATCACGGTCGAGGGGTCGCCGAGCAGCGCGGCAGCGATCCCGAGCCTCTGGCCCATCCCGAGCGAGAACTTTCCGGCTCGCTTCCTCGCCACGTCGTGGAGCCCGACGAGGTCGATCAGCTCGTCGACGCGCCGACGCGGAATCCCGTGCGTTCGAGCCAGTGCGAGCAGGTGGTTGTACGCCGAGCGCCCGGTGTGCACCGAGCGCGCCTCGAGCAGCGCCCCGACTTCGTGCAGCGGCGCGGCGTGCTCGCGGTAGTGCTTGCCGTTCACGGTGACGTCGCCGCGCGTCGGCGCGTCCAGCCCGAGGATCAACCGCATCGTCGTCGACTTGCCAGAGCCGTTCGGCCCCAGGAAACCGGTGACGATCCCCGGCCGGACCGAGAACGAGAGCCCGTCGACCGCCCGCTTGTCGCCGTAATCCTTCGTCAGAGCCTGGGCCTCGATCATGCTCCTCCCATCAAACCAGCCTTCTCTGAGAGCTTCCTGAGACGTGCGCTTCGAGCGGAGCGGCGCAGGAGTCGAACCTACCCAGCCTGGGGCTGCCAGACCTCACCGGTTTTGAAGTCTTGTGTGCTGGTCATCCAGGCCAGCACCGCTCGGACTCGGCTCGCCTGGGGCGACGGGGCGGAAGCGCCGCAGCACTCCCGCCCTCACAGATCGTGCGACGGCGACGAGCGGCGACACCCGCGCGTTCGGGCGGCTTCACCTACACGGTCGACCAGTCGGCGTACAGTCGGGCCGTGGCCCCGCCACCGCCGCCGGAGCGGAGGCCGCAGGCCCTCCGGGTGTGAGGAGACGGGGTCACCGATCCATGCTCGGCCAAGGGACGCGAGCGCGTCGCGCACCGCCTCGACGACGAAGGGCTGCGGCGGGCTGCGGCAGCACACGGGCGGCCACGAAGACCGTCACCGTCACCCGCCCGGCGAAGAGCCCGACTGGACGGTCGCGGGAGCTCGCCCAGTTCGGGTACATCAAGTCGCTGACACGCAAGGGCAGCGGTTTCGAGCTGCGCTTCGACCCGGCCTGGTTCCTCAGCGGCCAGACCGCCAACGCCGCAGCCGCCGAGGACGGAGCGGTCGACGCCGGCCAGCCGGTCCCGAACGACAACTATGTCGTCGAGGAGGGCCATCGGCTGCTGACGTACGCGGTGCCCGCGACCGCGCGCGTCACCGTCCTGACTCGGCAAGGCGACCCGGAGCAGCTGGGCGCGACGCCGATCACGGTCTCGGAACTGGCGCGGATCGTCAACGGCGGGAAGCATCGCCCGCTGTCCGAGCCGATAACGACCGGCTTCTGGATTCGGGTCGACATCGACACCGCCCGGTCGCTCGATCAGCAATACCGACCGTAGAAAACTAGAGGGCTGTCGGTGCGCTCGCAGTGCGCCGGCAGCCACAGGATGTCGGCGCGCCTGCGTCACGCACGTGTGCGTAGCCCCTCTTCAAGCGCGCGATCGTCTGCGCGATGGTCCAAACCCGCCGGTCCGGCCCATTTTCCGCGCATTGAGGCCAGGCCAAAGCA
>VAYE01000196.1 GCA_005883235.1 Actinomycetota bacterium | reverse complement strand
GCTCGCGCAGGAACGCCGTCGCGTTCTGGCGTCCCTGACCCAGCCGCTCGTCCTCGAAGCTGAAGTACGAGCCCGACTTCTGCACGACCTTTTTCTCGAGCGCCGCGTCGAGGACCGTGCCCTCCCAGGAGATCCCGGACCCGTAGATGATGTCGAACTCCGCCTGCTTGAACGGCGGCGCGACCTTGTTCTTCACCACCTTTACGCGCACGCGGTTGCCGATCGCCTCCACGCCCTCCTTCAGCGTCTCGATGCGACGGATGTCGAGGCGCACCGACGAGTAGAACTTGAGCGCGCGTCCGCCCGGCGTCGTCTCCGGGTTGCCGAACATGACGCCGATCTTCTCGCGGAGCTGGTTGGTGAAGACGCAGATCGTCTCGGTGCGGTTGAGCGTTCCGGCGAGCTTCCGAAGCGCCTGGCTCATCAGGCGCGCCTGGAGGCCGACGTGGCTGTCGCCCATCTCGCCCTCGATCTCGGCCTTGGGAACGAGCGCGGCGACCGAGTCGATGGCGACCACGTCGAGGGCGCCGCTCCGGATCAGGAGCTCCACGATCTCGAGCGCCTGCTCGCCCGTGTCGGGCTGTGAGACGAGCAGCTGGTCGATGTCGACCCCGATCCGCCGCGCGTACTGCGGATCCATCGAGTGCTCGGCGTCGACGAAGGCGCAGATCCCGCCGCGGCGCTGGGCCTCGGCGATGACGTGGTAGACGAGCGTCGTCTTGCCGGAGGCCTCCGGCCCGAAGACCTCGACGATCCGCCCGCGCGGCAGCCCGCCGATCCCGAGCGCGAGGTCGAGGGCGAGGGAGCCGGTCGAGACGGCCCCGATCGCGACGGCGGCCTGGTCGCTCATGCGCATCACCGACCCTTTGCCGAACTGCCGCTCGATCTGGCCGAGGGCGACGTCGAGAGCTTGCTCACGATCCACTATGTACCTCCTAGGGCAAAGGCTTCGAGAACTTCGTACTGCGCCCCCGTGGACCGCAGCACCGAATGATAGAGAGCAGCGTCGGACGGACTGAACGCGCTGAGATCGGGCAGCGACGGGTCGAGTCGCGGGCGCTGCCGGAACCGCAGGACCGTGACGTGCGGAAGCCAGACGCGGCGCTCCCGCTCGTAGACGCCGAGCTGCTCCAGGCGCTCGTGCAGGTCGTCCGCGAGCGCCGTCGCCCGCTCGCCCTCGTCTGTGAGGACGAGCATCCCGACGCTGCGGGTCTCGCGGTAGCGCAGGACGCCGAGCCGCGCGGGCCGAGCGCTTGCGGCCGCCTCCCGGAGTGCTTCCGCGATCGCCGGCACCTCGACGGCCGGCCTGCGGCCGAGGAAGGCCAGCGTGACGTGGAGATTCGGGCGGACGACTCGCCGGACGCCCTCGCCTTCGGGGAGCGCGCCGTGGCCCCAGTCGACGAGGCCGTCCACGATGTCCTCCGGGAGCCGCAGGGCGCAGAAGAGCCTGATAGAGCCATCGCGCTCCACGGTACCGGGTGGGGTCAGACGCGATCGCGACGAGTCTGTGACGAGTCTCCCCTGCTCGCGTCGGCTTCCTCGTCGTGCTCGTCTGCCTCGGTTTGCGGCTCGGTGCGCTGGTCGAGTGCGCTCTGCCGCTCGCGTTCCCGCTTGATCCGTTCCTCCGCGTCACGATCCAGCCGGCGCTGGGGCATCGGTCTATTCGTCCTCGCCCTCGGGTTGGTCCGGCTCCGGCTCCGGCTCCCGTTCCTCCGACCGCCGATCCTCCGCTTCCTGGCGCTCGCGCTCCCGCTCGAGCCGCTTCTCCTCCTCCGGATCGAAGTTCGCCTGGAAGGGCATCTCCGGGTCGTCTCCACCGAATTTCATTCGCATACCTCCTCCTCTCGCCTCTCGGACTTGGGCAGGATCACCGCCTCGGCCGTCCATTGCAGCGCCTTCGTCCGCCGGCGCGCCGACCCCACGAGTGCGACCAGGCGGTACGCCGCTGCGGGGGGAACGTGGACGAGCACCTCGTCGGTGACGATCTCCCGGGCCTCGATCCACTCGTGCTCACCGAAGAGAGGCGTGAGCTTCAGGTAGTCGCCCCAATCGACGTTCCTCGCAGGATCCCAGTCGTCTCCACTCGTCGCGTACGTGTAGACCTGCTTCGCGTTCTCGGACAGCGGGATCTGGGACAGTCCGGTGTTCCGGAACGTGACGCACACGTGGAGCGCCCCCACCTCGCCGGCTGCGGCGACGAACGAGCTCCGGATATCGAGCTCACCCCGGTGCGCGAACGTGCGCCCGTGGACGAACTTGAAGTACGCCCATCCGCCTCCGACGAGAATGGCGACGGCCTGGACGATCGCCCCCGCGCCTTGGGCGGCGTCCGGCCACGTCGTGCTCGCTGCCAGCTGCTCCATGCCGTTTTCGAGACGATAACGGCGAGGGGACCGGAAGTCAGCCGCCGGTCACAAGACGCCGCACGAGGTGCAGCGCTGAGGCGGCCGCGCGCCGGCGGACGGTCTCGCGGTCCGCGGGGAGGCTGAACTCCGCGGCGAGCTCGCCCTCAGGGGCCACTGCGTGGACGTAGACGAGCCCGACCGGCTTCTCCGGCGTTCCGCCTCCCGGGCCCGCGACGCCGGTGACCGACACGGCCACGTCGACGCGAAGCCGCTCCCGCGCGCCTACGGCCATGGCGCGCGCGGTTTCCGCAGAGACGGCGCCATACCGCTCCAACACCTCGGTCGGCACGCCAAGCTCCGCCTCCTTCACCTCGTCCGCGTAGGCCACCACGGCGCCGCGGAACGCGTCGCTCGAGCCCGGCACCGACGTGAGCCGGGCCGCGACGAGCCCACCGGTGCAGGACTCCGCGGTCGCGAGCGACAGCCCGCGCGCACGGCAGAGCGCGAGCACGAGCTCTTCGACCGGACGCTCGTCCTCGGCGAAGAGGTGGGCGCCGAGCCCTTCCCGCAGCGCGGCCGCGAGCGCATCCGCACGAGGCTCGCCCCCGTCGTCCACCACGAGGTCGACGTGGACCTCGAAGTCGCGCGCGCACACGGTCGCCTCCACCCCCTCCCCCTCGCCGCCCGCCTGGTCGAGCGCGTGCGCCACCGCGGACTCGCTCGCACCGAAGAAGCGGAGCACGCGCCGGCCAGGCGGTCGGGCACGTTCCAGCAGCCGCCGGATCGCCTCCGTCTCGAGCGCCCGCGACCAGAGACGTTGCAGCTCGCCCGGCGGCCCCGGCAACGCGACCACGACCGTTCGGTTCGCCTCCAGCAGCACGCCGGGCGCCGTCCCGGCCAGACCGAGCGACGACGCGCCCGCGGGCAGCGTGGCCTGCTTGCGGACACCTGCCTGGAAGTCGGCGTACGGCCGCCGCAGCCGCTCCGCGATCCGCCGGGAGACGTCGCCGATCTGGCGCTCGAGCGCCTCGTCGACGACGAGCTCGCGGCCGGTCGCCCGCGCGAGGAGCTCGATGGTCCGGTCGTCATGCGTCGGGCCGAGCCCGCCCGAGACGACGCAGAGATCGGCTCCCAGCCCTTCGCGGAAGGCAGCCTCCAGCTCCTCCGGCCGGTCGCCGACGATCGCGATCCGCGCCGGCTCGAGGCCGAGGCGAAGCGCCTCGCGCGCGAGAAACGGGCCGTTCCGGTCGGTCCGCTCGCCGCGGACGAGCTCGCTGCCGGTGACGACGAACGCGGCGCGCGGCCGGCTCGGAAGGCTCAACCGGCGGTGCGGACGCGCTTGAAGCCGCTTCGAGTGACGACGACTGCACGGCCTTCCGGGAAGGCGAGACGCGTGCCGTTCAGCGTCGCCTGGAGATGACGCGGAGCGCCGGCCACGACCCACATCCGCTTGCCCCAGAGCGACACGGCCTGCTTTCCGGGCTCGAGGGTCCCGGCATAGAGGAGCGCGCCGCTTGCGGAGTTTCGGTAGACCGCGAGCCGCGACCCGCCGTTGACGGCCTTCAGGACGAGGTGGTTCGAGACCGGGTGCGAACGACGGTGCTTCCCGACCGAGATCGTGCCTGCGTTCGGGATCGTCTGAGGGTTGTTCGACCCCCCGAACTTCCAGGCGGCGATGACGAGCGCCGTCACGGCGACGATCCCGGCGAGGGCGGCCAGCACGACTCGCGACTCCACGCGCCGGTGGGTTCCGCCCGCGTTCGAGCGGCGTGGACGCGCGACCGGCTCGTCCTCGCCGACGACGTAGCGCGAGTTGTACTCGTCCACGTAGAGCTGGCCGTCGAGGCCCAGGTACTCCGCGTAGGCGCGCAGGAAGCCCTTGACGTAGGTCTCGGCGGGCAGCGCCTCGAACTGCTCGTCCTCGAGGGCGCGCAGGTAGCGGGAGCGGATCTTCGTCGCCTGCTCGAGCTCCGGGAACTCGAGCTGCTGGCGCAGACGAGCCTCGCGCAGGCTGTTGCCGATCTCGAACACCGGCCGATTCTAGGTGCTACTGGTAGTGAACGAGAAGCTCGTAGAAGCCGACCGCGATCGCGCCCGAGGCGGCGAGGCAAAGACCGAGGATGCCCAGGATCCGCCCCACGCGCGCGACCCGTTCTCCCCCGGCCCGGCCGAGGGTTCGCTCCGCGCGGCGCAGGGCTCGACGGGCCAGGAAGATCGCCGACAAGCCGAGGATCGCGGCGACCGGGATCCCCGCCGCGGCCTGCAGCAGCTTCACCCGGGCGGAGAGCTGCGCGAACGCAACCGCGGCCGGCAGGGCGGCGACGGCAAGGAGACCCGCCGCGAGCGCGCCCGGCGCGGCGGGATTACTGCTTCTCGTAGGGTCGGCCAACGGCGGCGGGCGGAATCGAGCGGCCGATGACGCCGGCAACGGCGACGAGCGTCAGGACGTAGGGCAAGGCCTGGAAGAGCGTGCCGTAGTTCGCCCACCCCTCGACGTTCTCGAGGCGAGGGGCGACGGCGCTCGCGAAGCCGAACAGGAGCGCGGCCCCGAAGGCGCCGAACGGCCGCCAGCGGCCGAAGATCAAGGCCGCCAGGGCGATGAAGCCCCGTCCGGCGGTCATGTTCTCGCTGAAGGAGTGGACGAAGCCGAGGGAGAGGAAGACGCCCCCCATAGCGGCCAGGGCGCCCGAGGTGGTCACACACGCGTAGCGGACGCCGTACACCGAGATGCCGACCGTGTCGGCCGCCCGAGGATGCTCGCCGACCGACCGGATGCGCAGACCGATCGGAGTCTTGAACATGACGACGTACGCGATCAGGAGCAGGGCGAAGCTGAGCCAGACCATGAGATTGAGCTGCCCGAACGCGTCGTGGAGGAAGGTGCCGAGCCCGTGCGGAGGGATCCTCCCCAGCCAGCTCAGGTTCACGTCGGGCACCCCGGACAGGTTGTTGGGCGTGCCGTTGTTGCCGTAGATGTTGATGTAGAAGTAGCCGGTTATCCCGAGGGCGAGGAAGTTCACCGCCGTCCCGCTGACGATCTGGTCGGCCCGCAGGTGGATCGAGAAGAAGGCGTGGACGAGCGCCAGCAGCGCTCCGGCCAGCATTCCGATCAGCACTCCGCCCACCCAGGAGCTCGTCCGGTCGGCGCCCCAGGCGCCGAAGAAGGCCCCCATCAGCATCATCCCCTCGAGGCCGATGTTCACGACCCCGCTGCGCTCCGAGAACATCCCTCCGATCGCCGCGAACGTGAGGGGAGTCGCGAAGCGGAGCGTCGCGGCCATGAGCGCCGACCACGTGATGACCGCCTGGAGGTGCGGCACCGCGGCACGGGTGGCGAATGCGCCGCCGACGATGCCCAGGATGCCGGCCGCGACCGCTCCCCAGCCCGCTCGGCGCTCGCCGTGGAGTACCGCCCACAGCCCTGCGGCGATCGCCGCGATGCCGACGACGACCGGCACGCCGACCGAACGGTAGTGCTCCGGCGGCAGCGCCAGCCACAACGCGAGCACGCCGAGCACGATCCCGAGGACGGCGACTCCGCGCGGGCCGGCGATGCGCGACCGGCTCAGGTCGAACACGTCTTCCGCGCGGGCGATCATTCCTGCGCCGCCGCCCGGGGCCGACCGAGCTTGAGCTTCCGCCTCAACTGCCAGAGGTAGATGATCAGGAGGTCCGCTCCGACGAAGAGGACGACGAGGCCCTGGATGATCCGGGTGAGGTTCCCGGCCAGCTCAGGTTTGAAGATCGCCGGGTCGAGGTTTCGCGTCGACGTGCCGTTGATCAGCGCGGCGAAGAGGACCGCCGCGAGGAAGACTCCCACCGGCGTGTTCCTGCCGAGCAGGGCGACGGCGATCCCCATGAACGCGATCTGGGAGGCTGTCTGGATGCCGGTGAGGTCGAGTCGGAACTGCCAGCCCAGGATGTCGAGCGCGCCCGCGAGACCTGCGAACAAGCCCGAGATCGCCATCGCGAGGAAGTAGTTACGCGCGACGTTGATCCCGCCGTAGCGGGCCGCCTCCGCGTTGAAGCCGACGGCGCGCACCTCGTAGCCGAGCGTGGAGCGGGTCAGGACGAGCCAGTAGACGACGAGGGCGGCGACGGCGACGAAGAAGCCGATGTGCAGGCCCTGGAGCACCGCGCTGCCCCAGAACACGTGGAGCTTGGCCCCCGGGGTCACCTCCTTCGTCACCGGCACCGCCCCTGCCTTCGGGTCTTGCAAGGGGCCGCCGAACCCGACGAGGTAGCTCGCGATCCACAGCGCGGTCCAGTTCAGCATGATCGTGGTGATCACCTCGTGCGCGCCGACCGAGGCCCGCAGGAGGCCGGCGATCCCCGCCCAGGCGGCGCCGGCGAGCGCTGCCGCGGTCACGGCGAGCAGCACGTGCGGCACCGGCGACAGCGATGCGAACCAGACGCCCATCTGCAGGGCGACGACGCTCCCGACGATGTACTGGCCCTGTCCGCCGATGTTGAAGAGCCCGCAGCGGAAGGCGAACGCGACCGCGAGCCCGGTCAGGACGAGCGTCACGGTCAGGATCAGCGTCTGCTGGAGGTTCTGGCCGGCGATCGAGGCCGTGTCCCACGGAAACCAGACGCGGCTGTTCGTGAAGGGAACGCCGACCTTGTGGCTGCCCACGTGGAGGAACCAGTTGAGTCCGGTCCCGTTGAAGATCTCGTGGTAGGTGCGCAGCGGGTTCTTCCCCGTCGTGGCGAGGACGACGAGACCGCCGATGAAGAACGCGAGCGCGGCGGTCAGGATCGGCGTGACGATGCCGCCCGCGCGCTGGTAGAGCGCGAGCCGCGCGGCGACGCTCGGGATCGCCTCGGCCGGCGACGGAGGAGCGGGAGGCGAGTCCTCGGTCAGGCCGGCACCTCCGCGTCGAGTCGTCCCCCGGTCATGGCGATGCCGAGCTCCTCCTCCGTGACGTCCGGCGGGTACTCCCCGACGATCCTGCCTTCGTAGATGACGAGGATGCGGTCGGCGAGCGAGAGGACCTCCTCGAGCTCGAGCGAGACCAGGAGGACCGCCTTGCCGGAGTCGCGCGCCTGGACGAGCCGGCGATGCACGAACTCGATCGCGCCGACGTCGAGCCCTCGCGTCGGCTGTCCGGCCAAGAGGACGCTCGGCTCGCGGGCGATCTCGCGGGCCAGCACGACCTTCTGCTGGTTGCCGCCCGAGAGCGCGGCCGCCCGTGTGTACGGACCGCCTCCACGGACGTCGAACTGCTCGAGCAGGCGGCGCGCCCAGCGTACGAGCCGCTGTGGGAACAGCCAGCCGAGACGCGAGTTCGGCGGCTTGCGGTAGTCGTGCAGCGCGAGGTTCTCCGCGAGCGTGAAGTCGAGCACCAGGCCGCGGCGCTGCCGGTCCTCCGGAATGTGGCCCATGCCGAGATCGAAGACCTTTCGCGCGGCCGCGCCGGTCACGTCCTTGCCCGCGAGGACGATGCGTCCCGCGGCGGGATGGCGCAGGCCGCCCAGCGCCTCGACGAGCTCCGACTGCCCGTTTCCGTCGACGCCTGCGAGCCCGACGATCTCCCCGGCCCGCACCTTCAAGGAGATGCCGCGGACGGCCTCGAGGCCACGGTCGTCGAGAATGTGGAGCTCCTCGACGACGAGGAGCGGCTCGCCCGGCGTCGCGGGCGCCTTGTCCACGCGCAGCAACACCTCTCGACCGACCATCAAGCGGGCCAGGCCCGTCTCGGTCGCGCCCTCCCGCGGGATCGTCGAGACCGTCTTTCCGCGCCGCAGGACGGTCACGCGGTCGGCGACCTCGAGGACCTCACGGAGCTTGTGGCTGATGAAGACGATCGACTTCCCCTCCCGCGTCAGCCCCTGGATGATCTCGAAGAGCTCCTCGGCCTCCTGCGGCGTCAGGACAGCCGTCGGCTCGTCGAGGATGAGGATCTCGGCGCCGCGGTACAGGGCCTTCAGGATCTCGACCCGCTGCTGCTGGCCGACGCTGATGTTCTCCACGCGCGCCGTCGGGTCGACCGCGAGACCGAACCGGCTGGAGATGTCCCGAACGCGCTCGACCGCCCCGCCGTAGTCGAGCAGGACGCCGTTTCGCCTCGGCTCGGACGCGAGCACCATGTTCTCCGCCACCGTCATCACCGGGATCAGCATGAAGTGCTGGTGGACCATCCCGATCCCGTGCTCGATCGCGTCCTTCGGCGAGTGGATCGAGACGGGCTTGCCGTGAACCTCGATCTCGCCCTCGTCCGGGCGGTACAGGCCGTAGACGATGTTCATCAGCGTCGACTTGCCCGCGCCGTTCTCTCCGAGCAGGGCGTGCACCTCGCCCGGTTGAAGGTCGAAGTCGACCTGGTCGTTGGCGAGGACGCCGGGGAAACGCTTGGTGATCCCTCTGAGCTCGAGGGCGGGGGGCGCTTCGGCCATCGGATGCGAATCCTAGGGGGCGGACAGCGCCCGCCCCCCAGGAACCGTAGTCGGAGCTACTGCGTCGGCGGCTTGATCTTGCCGGACGCGATCTGCTTCTTGATCGTCGCGACCTTCTTGGTGATGTACAGCCGGTCGGCCTTCGACAGCTTCTTGCTGAGCTTGCCGAAGCCGACTCCGTTGTTCTTGACGCTGTAGATCTTGTCGAAGCCGCCCTTGAACCCGGACGGGTTCTTCTTGTAGTCGGCGATGGCCTGGTAGACGGAGAGGGCGACGTTCTTCGTCGCGCTCGTCAGGATGTGCGACCCGAGGAAGCCCTGGTCGGCGTCGACGCCGATCCCCCAGATCCCCTTCTCCTTCGCCGCGTCGAGCCCGCCGAGCCCACACGCGCCGGCAGCCTCGAAGACGATGCCCGAACCACGGTCGATCTGGTTCAGCGTCGTCTCCTTGCACTTCGCCTGATCGTTGAACGTGGGATCGTTCGCGTAGTTGATCAGGACGCTGACCTTGGGATCAGCCTTCTTCGCCCCGGCCTGGTAGCCGGCGAGGAAGCGCGTGATCGCGGGCACCTTGTTGGCGCCCACGCCGCTGACGACCTGCTTGCCGCCGTGCGGGTGACGCTTGATCACGAGGCCGGCGATGTAGCCGACGAGGTAGCCGGCTTCCTGCTCCTTGAACTGGATCCCGCGAACGTTCGGCTCTTTGTTCGCGAGCGCCGACCACTGGACGTCGACGCCTGCGAACTTCGTGCTCGGGAACGCCGGCGCCACGTCGTCGATGGGCCCGAACTCGAACAGGACGCCGACCGGGATCACGAGGCCGTAGCCCTGCTGAGCCGCGGACTTGAGGTTCGGCGTCCGGTCGGCCCCCGTCGCCGTGATGAACACGCGGCCCTGCACCTTGAGCTTCTTCTGGGCCTGCTGGAGGCCGACGTACGACAGGTGGTTGAAGCCACGGTCGTTCAGCCCGCCGACGTCGGTGACGAGCGCGACCTTGACCGTCGCCTGCTTCGCCGCCGGCCCTCCGGTGCGCCCCGTGCGCGCGGCCGCGCCCGCCGCCACTACCAATGCCGCGAGCGCCACGAGAGTGACGATTCGCAGCAGCAATCGCTTTCCGGTCACATGCCCTCCTTGAGTATTCGTCGCCGCTCGGCGTAGACCGTGACGATGCTAACGCGATCCGGTTTGGGAATCGAGTGCGGGTTTTACGTGCTGGTAACACGGGCGGCGCAGCCGCCTGTCCGCGAAGCGGACCAGTGGAGGGAGTCTGAGGGAACCGGGAGGTTCCTCAGCTAGTACGGCGTACGGCTTAGCTCGCCTTCGCCGACCAGCACCCGCCGCGGCTTCGACCCTTCGTACCCGGAGATGATCCCCCGCCGCTCGAGCATGTCGACGAGCCGCCCGGCGCGCGTATAGCCGACGCGGAGCCGCCGCTGGAGCAGCGAGACGGAGGCGGTCTGTGTCTGCACGACGACCTCGATCGCCCGCTCGAGGAGCGGATCCTCGTCCGGGTCGAAGTCGCCGTCGGTCTCCGAGTCCCCGTCCTCGGCGAACGCCTCCGGCAGCTCGAGGAGCGACTCGTCGAGCTCCTGCTCGCGCTGCCCCTTGCACTGCTCGACGACGAGGGCGATCTCCTCCTCGCTCACGTACGCGCCCTGGACGCGTTGGAGCCGCGACGTCCCGAGCGGCTTGAAGAGCATGTCGCCCTGGCCGAGCAGGCTCTCGGCGCCGGCCTGGTCGAGGATGACGCGCGAGTCGGTCTGGCTCGAGACGGCGAACGCGATCCGCGAGGGGACGTTGGCCTTGATCATCCCGGTGATCACGTCGACCGAGGGCCGCTGCGTGGCGAGCACGAGATGGACGCCGACCGCGCGCGACTTCTGCGCGAGGCGGATGACGGCGTCCTCCACCTCCTGCGGCGAGATCATCATCAGGTCGGCGAGCTCGTCGATCACGACGAGCAGGTACGGCAGCTGATCTTCGCCGCGCGAGCGGAAGGCGCGGTTCGCCTCCGGCAGGTTGCGCGCCCGTACGGCGGCGAGCCGCTCGTACCGGCGCTCCATCTCGCCGACGACGTTCGCGAGGACTGCGGCAGCGCCCTTCGGGCTCGAGACGACCGGCGTCAGCAGGTGCGGGATCGCCTCGTAGAACCCGAGCTCGATGTGCTTCGGGTCGATGAGGATCATCCGCACCTCGTCCGGGGTCGCGCGCAGCAGGATCGAGGTGAGGATGGCGTTGATGCAGCCCGACTTGCCCGAGCCGGTCGTGCCGGCGATGAGCACGTGCGGCATGCGGGCGAGGTCGGTCCACACGGCGCTCCCGGAGATGTCCTTGCCGAGCCACACCGAGAGCGGGCTCGCCGCCTGCGGGAGGTCGCCGAAGATGTCGCCGAGCGTCACGATGTTCGGGCTGAGGTTCGGAAGCTCGACGCCGACCGCCTGCTTGCCCGGGATCGGCGCCAGGATGCGGATCTCGGTCGTCGCGAGCGCGTACGAGAGGTCGTCCTTCAGCGCGGCGACCTTCGAGACCTTCGTCCCGGGCGCGAGCTGCAGCTCGTAGCGCGTCACGCGCGGCCCCGCGATCTGTCCCACGATCTTCGCCTCGACGCCGAAGTGTTGCAGCGTCTGTACGAGCGCCTCCGAGATGTGCGCGGTGGCCTGGGCGGACGCCGGCGTCGCCTCAGGCGAGCGGCGGAGCACCTCCCGGTCGGGCAGCCGGTACTCGTGCTTCGCCTCCGAGGGAACGTCGAAGAGGGTCGGCGCGTCGGGCTCGAGCTCCGGCTCGTCGACGAGGAGCGGGGGCGGCTCCAACGTCTCCCCGACGACGTCCGGGAAGTCGTGGACGACGTCGACCGGGGTCGCAGCGGGAAGCTGAGGAACGGGCGCCGCGATCGGCTGCGGTCTGGCGCGACGGGCAGCCCCTCCCGCGCGTCTC
The DNA here is from genome assembly GCA_005883235.1 of Actinomycetota bacterium. The sequence goes on along the minus strand of VAYE01000196.1, from coordinate 5,441 downwards.
ACCGCATGGCCCGAGCGGCGGAGCAAGGCGCCCGCCGACGCGCCGCTCAGGAGCAGGCCGCCGACGGCGAGCGCGGTCGCGCCGAGGATCGTCGAGCCCGTCCCGCCGAGGAGGGTGCCGAAGACGGCCTCGAGAGCGCGCCCGGCGAGGCCGCCGTGGCCGCGACCGAGCGCCAGCTCGAGCCCCAGCCCGAGGACGAGCAGGCCGGTCCGGAACGGGCGCAGGTCGACGAGCTCGCTCCGGCCGAGCATGAGAGCGCCGAGGACGACGAGGGTGAGCGGCGCGACGTAGGCGGCGGCGCCGATCGCCCCACGGAAGCCGTCGGCGATCGCGCCTCCGACGATGCCGCCACTCCAGCCGGCGTAGAGGATCGTGGCGAGGAAGAGCCCGAGCGCGAGGAGGAGGAGCCCCGCGAGCTCGGGATGCTCGTGCCCGCGGGCCCGCCGCGTGCGCTTCTTCCTGATCCGTGCGGGCGTCCGGGGACGCAGCCGCGAGCCTCGTTTCTTGCGACGCCGAGCCATGCGGCTTCCTTCGCCGCAAGCAACCGGACCCCTCTAGCCCAAGCCGGCGATGCGGTCGAGGAGGAGCTCGACGAACCCCTCCGCGTCGATGCCGACGGCCACGTGCGCATTCGGCTCTCGCTCGGTCCGGCGCCACACGTCGACGACGGTTCGGCCGCGGCAGAGCTCGGACTCGCAGTCGACCTCGACGTTCAGCTCCCGCGTCTCGAGGAGGTCGGGCCGGAACGCGTACGCGAGCGCGACGGCGTCGTGGATCGGCGAGCCGTCGAAGCCGTAGACCTCACGATGGAAGCGATCGTAGAAGTCGAGCAGCTCGGCCACCGTCCGCCCCACTCTCCCCGCCGCCCGCAGGCGTTCCTTGTGTGGCGTCGCGACGAGCGCCTTGTGCGTCACGTCGAGGCCGACCATCGTCAGGTCCAACCCGCTCGCGAAGACGCGCTTCGCCGCCTCGGGATCGGCCCAGACGTTGAACTCGGCGGCGGGCGTCACGTTCCCCTCGGCGATCGCGCCGCCCATCAGCACGATCCGGTCGGGCCGTGCCTCGGGACGGCGGGCCAGGAGGAGCGCGACGTTCGTGAGTGGGCCCGTCGCGACGAGCGTCCTGCCCGCGACCCGCTCCGCGAGGAAGTCGACCGCGTGCTCGGCGACCGCACGGCCGCGCGCCGGCGGCAGGTCCGTGCCGTCGAGACCCGTCTCGCCGTGCACGTACGCGGCGACGAACAGCTCGCGGACGAGCGGCCGATCGGCGCCCGCTGCGACCGCCACGTCGTCTCGCCCCACGAGTTCGAGCACCCGGATCGCGTTCGCAGTCGTCTTCTCGAGCGTCTGGTTGCCCGCCACGGTCGTGACGCCGAGGAGCTCGACCTCGGGGCTCGCCAGCGCGAGCAGGAGCGCGATCGCGTCGTCGTGGCCGGGATCGCAGTCGAGGAGGATCGGGATGCTCATGGCCCGAGGATCGCGTCCACCTCGTCAGCGGTCGGAAGCGAGGTTTGTGCACCAGTGCACGAGGCGGCGAGCGCCCCGGCGGCGCAGGCTCGCCGGAGCGCCTCGTCCCACTCCCGCCCCTCGAGGCGCGAGACGACGAGACAGGCTGTGAAGGCGTCGCCGGCCGCCGTGCCGTCCACGGCGTCCACGCGCGGCGGTGCGGCGCGAGCGACCTCCTCCCCCTCTTCCAGCAGCGCCGCGCCCTCGGCGCCGAGCGTGACCGCGGTGAGCCTCGGCTGCACCGGCAGCGCGTCGAGCTCGTAGCTGTTCACCACGACGAGGTCGCACTGTTCGACGAGGGACGACGGGACCGGCTTCGCCGGCGCCGCGTTCAGGCAGAAGAAGTCCGCGGCCTCGGCAGCCGCCTCGACGGTCTCCACGGGGATCTCGAGCTGGCAGAGCACGGTGCCTGGGAATCCTCCGGGACTGAGCTCGTCGTTCGCGCCCGGGACGACCACGATCTGATTCTCGCCGCTCCCGTCGACGAGGATCAGCGCGATCCCGGTTGCCCCGGTGACCTCGAGGTCGAGCTCGACGCCGGCCTCGCGCAACGCGGCCAGCGCCTCCTCGGCGACCCCGTCGTCGCCGACCGCGCCCCGCAGCTTCACGGTCGCGCCGAGGCGCGCCGCCGCGACGGCTTGGTTCGCGCCCTTGCCGCCGGGAAAGCGCTCCAGGGTCGCGCCCGTGATCGTCTCGCCCGGTCGCGGCAGGCGCTCGACCCTGGCGACCAGGTCGAGGTTGATCGACCCGACGACCCCTATCTTCGGCCTCTTAGGCGGCAAGCGCGCCTGCGGCGCCGCTTGCGGTGCCGCCGTCAGGACGTGCGGGCTTTGCTCGCGCGTCCGTCTACATCGACCGGTCGACGCGTTCGAACCTCAAGCCGCAAGCGCACGTAAGTCTTCGGCCGCGCGCTCGACGAGGTTCTCGCGCAGGTCGAAGAGCCCGGCCCAGAGCGACGAGCGATCGGGCGCGGCGTCCACACGAGCTGCGGCCGCGAGGCCCTCCAGGGCGCGCACGAGCACCGCAAGCTCGAGGTAGGCCTGCGCGACGCGTACTCCCGACACCCGGACGCCCGCGCGCCTCAGCACGGGCTCCCACTCCAGGAGCTCGGCCGCACCGGGCCCTCCGTACCAGGACCGCCCCTCGGCCCGCTCCGGCTCGAGCTCGATGAGATAGCGGTCGAGCGGCCGCTCGAGCCCCGTGAGCGCCGTCTCGGCCCGGTCGGCCGCGTGGCGGAGGGCGGCCTGGCGGCGGCCCGCAGTCGAGGGATGCGCGTCCCCGCGCGCCCACCGCTCCAGCAGCCGGCAGAACGCGAGCGCCGCGGCCTCGCAGGCGCCGAGCTGGCCGATCAGCCGCCGCGCAGTGTCGTCCTCGACGGCGTGCTCGACAAGCACGTCGGCCCAGCCGGGCTCGTGGGCGCGAAGAGAGGTCATACCTCCACTATGACCGGGAGGATCATGGGGCGGCGGCGCGTGCGGTCGTAGACGAGCTGCCCGACGGCGTCGTGCAGGTGCTCCTGGAGGAGCTTAATCTCGCTCACGTCGTCCGCGAGGCACTCGTCGAGGACCCGGGTCGCCTCCTCCCTCATCTCGGCTAGGAGCTCGTCCGGCCCGGTGAAGCCGCGTGCGATCAGCTCGGGCGGCGCCGCCGAGCGGCCGTTCTGAGAGGCGAGGGTCGTGATCACGATCAAGACGCCGTCCTCCGACAGCCGGCGCCGGTCCCGGAGGGCCACGTCCTTGACGTCCCCCACGCCGAGCCCGTCCACGAAGGTCACGCCGGCCTCGACCTCGTCGACGATGCGCGGGCCTTCGCGGCTGAGCTCGACGACCGATCCGTTCTCGGCGAAGACGATCGAGCCCGCGGGAACCCCCGCGTCCCGAGCGAGCTGCCCGTGCGCGGCGAGCATCCGGAACTCGCCGTGGATCGGCATCACAGCTTTGGGCCGAAGGAGCGACAAGATCGTCCGCAGCTCCTCGGCGCAGGCATGGCCCGAAACGTGCACAGGCGCGATCTCCTGGTGCAGCACCTCGGCGCCCGACTTGGCGAGCCGGTTGATCGCGTCGTGGACGCGGAGCTCGTTCCCCGGCACGGGCTTGGCAGAGATGATCACGGTGTCGCCGCGCTCGACCCGCACCGCCGGGTGGTCGTCGTAGGCGATCCGCGTCAGCGCCGACAGCGGCTCGCCCTGGCTTCCGGTGCAGAGGATGAGCACCTCGTGCGGGGCGAGCTCGTCGAGCTCTACCGGCCGCACCAGCACGCCCTCCGGCACCTCCATATAGCCGAGGTTGCGCGCGATGTTCGCGTTCTTCCGCATCGAGCGGCCGACGATGCAGACCTTGCGCCCGACCTGCATGGCGACATCGACCGCCTGCTGCATCCGGTGGACGTTGGAGGCGAAGGAGGACACGAGGATGCGGCCTTGCCGCTGCGGGATGATCTGGCGGAAGGCTTCGCCGACGACCCGCTCGGAGGGCGTGAATCCGGGCCGCTCCGCATTCGTCGAGTCGCCGAGCATGAGGTCGACCCCGCGGTTGCCGAGCTCGGCGAGTCGGCCGACGTCCGTTTTCAGGCCGTCGATCGGCGTGTGGTCGAGCTTGTAGTCGCCCGTGTGCACGATCCGCCCGCCGGGCGTGTCGAGCGCGATCGCGACCGCGTCGGGGATCGAGTGCGCCATGCGGACGAACTCCGCGCGGAAAGGTCCGAGCTCGAGCGGCTCGCCCGCCGGATCGACCTCCCGCAGCTCGGCCGAGCGCAGGAGCCCGTGCTCGTCGAGCTTCGACTTCACGAGGCCGAGCGTCAGCCGCGTCGCCCAGACCTCGTCGACGTCGAGCTCGCGCAAGACATACGGAAGCGCGCCGACGTGATCCTCGTGCCCATGTGTGAGCAGGACGGCGCGGACAGGACGATCGCGGAGGTAGCCGAAGTCCGGGAGCACGAGATCGACGCCGAGGTGCTCGTCGCGCGGGAAGGCGAGCCCCGCGTCGACGACGATCCGCTCGTCGCCGGCCTCGAAGACGGTCATGTTCTTCCCGACCTCGCCGAGCCCGCCGAGGGGAATGATGCGCGTGATTCCCTCTGCCACCGGCGCAGTGTACGCGCCTCGCCTACCTCCTTCGGCGGGCGCGTAGACCGTGCATGTGCACTCGTGCACGAGCGGCTGTCGATTCGGCCTCCCGAGGCGTCGGGACGCGACCGAGGACGAGCGAGTCGACGACGCTCGGCGACCCCGGCGCGGGCATCGCCGTCGGCTGCGACCCCTGGACGATCTCCAAGACGGCGGTGTACCCGGGCCGGGAGACCCCGAGACAGGCGGCGAGCGGGGCGATCCGTCTGCGCGCCTCGGCCGCGGAAACGCCGCGCTCGGCCAGCCGAGCAAGCTCGTCGACGAGCCGGGGATGAACAGGCTCCCCCATGATCCAACTGTTGCCGCTGCCGTCACGCGCTTCTGCGCCGAGAGCGTCACAATCAACGTTGTGCACTAGTGCACAAGCAACGGTCGGAACCACGCTCCCGCCCGGGGTCGGGAGCTCTCGCCAGGGCCGCGCTACGCGGCGGCTGGCGTGAGCACGCCGAGGCGCTCGAGGCAGCCGCGGACGCGCTCGCGCTCCTCTGCCGTCGCCTCGACGAGCGGTAGCCGGTGGCCGCCGACCTCGTGGCCGAGCAGGTTCAGCGCAGCCTTGATCGCGATGGGGTTCGGCGCGACCGTCAGCAGCTCGTACGCAGGCGCGAGCTCCTCGTCGAGTTGCCTCGCACGCTCGTGGTCGCCGCTCTGCCAGGCGCGAACCTGAGCCTGCACCTGCGGCCCGACCACATGGGTGTGTACGCAGACGCCGCCGACGCCGCCGAGCTCCAGGAACGCCTGGAGCACGTTGTCGTCGCCCGCATACAGGTCGAGGCCGAGCTCGACGATCCGCCGCGCCTGGTCGAGGTCGGCGT
>VAYE01000164.1 GCA_005883235.1 Actinomycetota bacterium | reverse complement strand
GTCCGACAATCCGCGCAAGGGCGGCGAGACGTATGCCTGGCTCGCGCGCACGCTCGACCGGCGGCGGTACGAGCTGACCTTCGTCGGCCGCGCGTCGGTGGCCGTCGAGGCGGAGCACGCGCTTCCGCCGCTCGGCTCGGACGAGCTCGCCGAGGTGCTGCGCCGGCAGGACCTCTACGTGACGGCGAGCCTCAACGACCCGTGCTCGAACGCGCTGCTCGAGGCGCTTGCCTGCGGGCTGCCGACGCTCTACGCGCGGAGCGGCGGGCACCCCGAGCTCGTCGGCGAGGCCGGGCTCGGCTTCGAGCATCGCGAGGAGCTGCCGGGGCTCCTCGACCGGCTCGTCGAGGAGCTCGACGAGCGCCGTGCGGCGATCCGCGTCCCGAGCCTGGCGGACGTCGCCGAGCACGGCGGCATGGTGAAGTTCCAGCATCTGGAGCGGCTCTTCCCGAACGAGCCGTCCGCGTTCAACGTGCTCTACCTCGGGAGCAGCACGCGGCCGGCGGACTCGAGCGACCTGATCCGCCTCTCCGGGGAGCGGGGGGCGGCCGTCGTATGGAACCAGGACGGCGTCGCGTACCCGGGGTGGCACGGGCCAGGCTGGGAGCGGACGAACGAGCCGCTCGCCGAGGGCCTGCACGCCGCCGACCACGTCTTCTTCCAGAGCGACTTCTGCCGGCTGAGCTCCGACCGCTTCCTCGGCCCACTTCGCGGCGCGGCCGAGGTGCTGCCGAACCCCGTCGACACCGAGCTCTTCACGCCGGCCGAGCGCCCCGAGCGCCCGCTCACGCTCCTCCTCGGCGGCAACCAGTACCAGCGCTACCGTCTCGCGGCTGCGCTCGAGACCCTCCGCCTGCTTCCGGACGCTCGCCTGCTCGTCGCGGGGCGGCTGTCGTGGGACCCGGACCCACGGGCCGTGCGGCGCGAGCTGCCGAGCCTGCTCGCCGGTCTCGAAGACCGCGTCGAGCTTCTCGGGCCGTACAGCCAGGCCGAAGCGCCGGCGCTCTACCGCCGAGCCGACGTCCTGCTGCACACGAAGTACAACGACCCGTGCCCGACGGCCGTGCTGGAGGCGCTGGCGTGCGGCCTGCCGGTGGTGCACTCGGCGAGCGGCGGGACGCCGGAGCTCGTCGGGGACGCCGGGATCGGCGTCGAGGCGCCGCTCGACTGGGAGCGCGACCACCCGCCGGCCGCGGAGGCGCTCGCGGCGGCGGTGCTCGCGTGCACCGAGCGGCTCGACGCGCTCGCGGCCACCGCTCGGAGCCGAGCCTTGCGCTTCGACGTCGGCCCGTGGCTCGAGCGGCACCGCGTCGTCTTCGAGGAGCTCATCCGATGAGCACGCCGCCGCTCGTCACGGTCGGCGTCGTCAGCTACAACCGGCTGCACTACCTACGCACGCTGATGGAGTCGGCGCGCGAGTGCGTCCGCTACCCGCGGGTGCAGTGGATCCTCGTCGACGGGAACTCGGTCGAGCCGGGCCTGCGTACCTACGTCGAGAGCCTCGACTTCGTCGGCGAGAAGATCTTTCGCGACTGCACGCAGGTCGAGGCGATGAACGAGATCGTCGAGCGGGCAGAGGGCGAGTACCTGATGATGCTGCCGGAGGACGTCCAGTTCGTGCGCCGCGGCGAGTGGCTGGCCGACATGGTCGAGCTTGTCCGCGATCATCCCGAGGTCGGGCACGTCCAGTTCGACGCCCAGCGCCGCCCGACGCTCGCGCGGCACTTCACGCCGCGGCCGCTGCGGGTGCGCGGGCGGGAGCTTCCGCTCGTGCGCCGCCCGCCGCGGCGTCTCAATACCTCGTCGGGCGCGGAGTTCGTCGGCTACGGCGACGTGCGCGAGCCGATCGGCGGGGCCGGGATCGTCACGTTCGTCCGCACGGAGATCCGCCGCCGGCTCGGCCCGTGGCGGACGAGCGCGCGTCACGCGACGCTCCAGGACTCGGGCCTGGGCGCCGAGGACGAGATGATCGAGCGCTACCGGCGCTCAAGCCTGCGCCTCGAGGCGTTCCTGATGCGTTACCCCGCGGTTGCCGACGTCGTCACCGACCCGCGGGGGACCAAGGCGCGGATCCGCTTCGGGGACCGCCGCTACGGCCGCTACGCGCCGCCGCCCGAGCCGCCGTTCTACTACCGGATCTGGGACGAGCACGAGCTCGGTCGCTTCGCCTCGTACGAGCCTGCGCCTCCGTTCGAGGAGTTCGTCCTGCCACGCGGCTTCGAGCTGCCGCTCGACGAGGCCGGGAACATGCTCAAGACGAACGTGGTCACCAAGCAGGAGCCGTACGAGGTGATCGCGCCGTGACCGCCTCCGTCGCGGTCGTCGTTCCCGTCGTCCGCGAGCGGCTCGGCCCGGACGAGGCGATCGCGCTGCGGCACCTCCGGACGCACCTCGGCGGCTACGACGGTTTCGCGGTCTGCCCGGAGAGCCTCGACCTGGAGCTCCTCGACCTCGTCCGCATCGGCTTGGACGACCGGCACTTCCGCACGCACCGGGACTACTCGCGGCTGATGCTGAGCGCCGGGTTCTACCGCCGCTTCGAGCAGTACGAGTTCGTTCTCGTGCACCAGCTCGACTCGGCGGTCTTTTCCGACGACCTCCCGCGCTGGTGCGGCGAGCCGTACGACTACGTCGGCGCGCCGTGGGTGCGGCGCTCCGCGGACGGCCGTCCCTTCTTCGCGGGCGTCGGGAACGGCGGCCTGTCACTTCGCCGCGTTGAGGCCTTCGTACCCGTGGCCGAAGCGTGGCGACGCCTCCGGACCCGCGCCGTCGTGGCCGGCCGGCACGCGGGCGAGCTCGCCCGCCGGATCGTGCGTGAGCCTCGGCGTTCGAGGCAGCTTCTCAGCGACCGCTACGTCTACGAGGACAAGTTCTGGTCGCTGGAGGCGCCGCGGCTCGCGCCCGGCTTCAGGATCCCGCCGGCCGAGACGGCGGTGGCGTTCGCGTTCGAGACCGAGCCGCGGTTCTGCTTCGAGCAGAACGGGCGGCGGCTGCCGTTCGGCTGCCACAAGTGGCGCGCCCACGACCCCGAGTTCTGGGCGCCCCATCTCCTCGCCGACGCGGCGTGAGCGCCCCGCGCGTCAGCGTGCTCCTGCCGGTGCGCGACGGGGCGCGCTTCCTGCGCGAGGCGCTCGACAGCGTGCTCGCGCAGACGCTCGCCGACTTCGAGCTCCTCGTCGTCGACGACGGCTCGACCGACGAGACGCCGGAGATCCTCGCGTCGGTGGGAGACGAGCGGCTGCGCGTGCTCCGGCAGGAGCCCGCCGGCCTCGTCGCGGCACTCGAGCGCGGGATCGGGGAGGCGCGGGCGCCGTACCTCGCGCGGATGGACGCCGACGACGTGTCGCTGCCGTGCCGCCTCGAGCGGCAGGTCGCCTTTCTCGACGAGCAGTCGCAGGTCGCTCTCGTCGTGCCGGGCGTGGAGTCGATCGACGAGGCCGGACGGCCGGGTCGCCGCGTGACGGTGCCGGACGACGACGCCGCTCTCCGCCGCCGGCTCCTGCTCCGCAACCCCTTCACGCACGGCGCCGTGGTCGTGCGAGCCGCCGCCGTCCGGCAGGCGGGGGGCTACCGGGCGGACTACGGAGCGAACGAGGACTACGACCTCTGGCGGCGGATCGCCCGCGACTGGAAGCTCGGCGCGGTGCCGGAGGTCCTCTACCGGTACCGGGAGCACTCGGGCGCGGTGACGCGCAGCCGCGTGGACGAGCGCGTCGAGAGCCGCGAGCGGCTACGTGACGAGCTCTGGCGCGACCCCGCGCTCCTCGGCGCCGTGGGCCGCGACGCCGACCCGGTCGAGGCCCGTGCGCTCCTACGCGAGGCCGTGCGGCGGCGGCGGCTCGGCCTTGCGCTGCGCGTCCTCGTACGCTCGCAGTAGGAGCCGCCCCACCGCCTCGCGCCCGTACCGCTCGCGCGCTCGCCGCACGATCTCCTCGCGGTCGAAGCCCTCGAGCCGGTCGAGGGCCTCCCCGATCCGCGCCGCGAGGCTCTCGGGATCGCCCGGCTCGGCGAGGAGCCCGCTCCGCTCGTCGACGAGCTCCCGCAAGCCGCCCACGCGGGTGGCGACGACCGGCAGGCCGCTCGCCATCGCCTCCAGCACGACGCACGGGTTGTTCTCGAACCGGCTCGCGAGCACGAAGAGGTCCGAGCTCCGCATGCGCTCGGCGAGGTCGGGCTTCGGGCGCAGCCCCGCGAAGCGGACGCGCTCCTCGACGCCGAGCTCGCGGGCGAGCGCCTCGTACTCGGCACGCCGTGGGCCGTCGCCCACGATCTCGAGCACGGGGCTGCCGCCGTCGAGCAGGGCGAGCGCGCGGAGGAGCAGGTCGTAGCCCTTCGCGCCGTTCTCCCCCATCAGGCCCGCGCTGATCAGCCGTCCCGACGGCTCGTGCGGCGTCGGCCGGAAGAGCTCGTCGTCGACGACGTTCGGGACGACCCGGAGGCGCGCCCGCGACGCGTGAGCTGCGAGCGCGGCGCGCATGGCCTCGCTCGGCGGCAGGACGAGGTCGGCGCGCTCGAGCGCGAAGCGCGCCGCGCGGGCCATGGGCGGCGAGAGCCGCGCCGGGTTCTCGGGCAGGAAGACGCTCCAGTGCTCGCTGTAGACGACCGGCTTCCGGAGGGTCAGCGCCGCGAGCGCGGAGAGGTGGGAGGTCGCATGGACGACGTCGGGGTCGCCGGCCGCCGCCCGGGCCCCGGCGAGGAACGCGGCATAGCTGAGCGGACGCCCGAAGCGCCGGTAGCGGACGCGGACGAGCGGCGGGTCGTCCTCCTCGGGAACGAGCTCGTAGAGGCCTTTGCGGCCGGGGGTCCGCTGGAGGTGGACGACCCGCACCTCCGCGCCGGCCGCGGCCGCGGCGCGTGCGTGCTCGCGGACGAAGACCCCGTCGACGGGCGACTCGGCCGCCGGGTAGTTGGTCGTGAGGTAGAGGACCTTCACCCGTCGAGCGATGCGCGAGCCCACAGCTCGAGGTTGAGCGCGCGCCAGAGCTCCATTCCGGCCTCCAGCTCGCCGCGACGGTGCCGGTCGAGCCGGCGCCGCGCGGCGGGCGCGTCCACGAAGCCGCGCTCGGCGAAGGACCGCGACGCGAAGACGTCCGCGGCGAGCTCCCCGAGCCGGCCGCGCAGCCACTGCCGCTCCGGCGTGACGAATCCGAGCTTGTCGCGGCGCTCGCGCACGCTGGGCGGGAGAAGGTCGGCGAGCGCACGCCGCAGCACGGCCTTCGTCTGCCCGCCGCCGACGAGCTCGCCGCCCGGCAGCGAGAAGCACAGCTCGACGAGCCGGTAGTCGAGGAACGGCACGCGCGCCTCGAGCGAATGCGCCATCGAGTTCCGGTCCTCGTAGCGGAGGAGCTCGGGCATCCCGCGCCGCGTGAGGATGAGCTGCTGGTGGCGGCGCAGACGGTCGGGGAACGGCGAGCCGTTCGCCCCGGCGTCCGCCGGGAGGCCGCGCAGGTCGGGGTGGACGAGCGTCGCCGAGCCGCGAGCGCGGGCGCGCACGAGCCGCGTGAGCGACTCGGGCGCGAACGGCCGGGACATGGCCGTGAGGAGGGCGGCGGCGCTGTGCTCGGAGCGGAAGCCGGCGAGCTCGGCCCGGAGCTCGGCGAGGCGCCCCTGCGCGAGCAAGTCGGCGAGCCGGTGCCCGAGGTGCGCCCGGTAGCCGGCGAGCACCTCGTCGCCGCCCTGGCCGTCGAGCATCACCGTCAGGCCGGAGCGCTTCGCCTCCCGCATCACATACCAGCCGGCGCAGATCGACGTCGAGCCGAACGGCTCGCCCTGCGCCTCGACGATCCGCGGCAGGTCCGTGACGAGGTCGTCGTCGGAGAAGGAGATCCAGTGCGGCTCGGCCTGCGTCCGATCGACGACAGCCTCCGCGTACGGCCGCTCGTCGAACCCCGGCACCTCGAAGTAGGCGGTGAACGTCCGCTGGCGCGACCCGACCGCGACCGCGTTCTCGGCCTCGGTGCGCAGGAGGTGGTCGACGCAGACCGCGATCGCGGAGGAGTCGATCCCGCCCGAGAGCGCGGTCCCGAGCGGCACGTCGCTCCGCAGGCGCAGGCGGACCGAGTCGAGGAAGAGCCCGCGGACGGCCTCGGCCGGGTCGCCCTGCGGCGGGTCGTGCGGCTCGAGGCGCCAGTAGCGCTCGATCCGCAGGCCGCGCTCGTCGAAGACGAGCGAGTGCGCGGGCGGGAGCTTCCTGATCCCGGCGAAGAACGTCTCCTCGGTGTGGTCGAGGTAGGCCTGCTCCAGGTACTCGCGGACGGCGCGCGGGTTCGGCTCGAGCCGCGTCCGCGGGTCGGCGCGGAAGGCGCGCGGCTCGCTCGCGAAGAGCAGGCGGTCGCCGTCGAGCCGGTAGTAGAAGGGCTTGACCCCGAAGCGGTCGCGCGAGGCGAAGAGCCGGCGACGCGGGCCGTCCCAGAGCGCGAAGGCCCACATGCCGTTGAAGCGCTCGACGCAGCCCTCGCCCCACTCGCGGTAGGCGGCGAGGATGACCTCGGTGTCGGTCG
>VAYE01000163.1 GCA_005883235.1 Actinomycetota bacterium | reverse complement strand
AGCGGTTCTTCGCCGAGCGCGAGGGCGTCCTCCTCGACCAGCCGTGGATCCACGAGCAGTCGAAGACGGTGGCGCAGGCCCTCGCCGAGGAGAGCGCCGAGGTGCTCGAGTTCGAGCGCTTCGCCCTCGGTGGCTGACGCGAGCCCCGAGGAAGGCCTCGCCACCGCCGACGCGGGTGCGCCGGTCTTCCACCGCATCCTGCTGAAGCTCTCCGGCGAGGCGCTGATGGGCGACCGCGAGTACGGGATCGACCGCCCCACGGTCGACTCGATCGCCTCCGAGATCCACGACCTCCATCGGCGCGGCGTCGAGGTCGCGGTCGTCATCGGCGCGGGGAACTTCTACCGAGGCATGGCCGCCGCCGCCGAGGGGATGGACCGGGCGACCGCGGACTACGCGGGCATGCTCGCGACCGTCCTGAACTCGCTGGCCCTCCAGGACGCGCTCGAGCACCGCGGCGCGACGACGCGCGTGCTGTCGGCGATCGAGGTCGCGGCGATCGCAGAGCCGTACATCCGCCGGCGCGCGATCCGGCACCTGGAGAAAGACCGCATCGTGATCTTCGCGGCCGGCACGGGGAACCCGTTCTTCACCACCGACACGGCGGCGGCGCTGCGCGCGCTCGAGATCGGAGCCGACGCGATCCTGATGGCGAAGCACGCCGTCGAGGGCGTCTACGGCGGCGACCCGCGGGTCGATCCGGAGGCCGAGTTCCTGCCCGAGCTGACGCACCTCGAGGCGATCGAGCGCGGGCTCAAGGTGATGGACACGACCGCGCTCTCGCTCTGCATGGACAACAATTTGCCGATCCACGTGTTCGCTCTCACCGACGGGAACATCCGCCGCGTCGTCCTCGGCGAGCGGGTCGGCACCCTGATAGCGACCCCCAGGGAGGACTAGATGCCACCGATCGAAGACTTCATCGCCGATGCGACCCGGCGCATGGACAAGTCCATCGAGAGCACCCGCCAGGAGTTCAACAGCGTCCGAACCGGACGTGCCTCGCCGGCGCTCCTCGATCGCGTCCAGGTCGACTACTACGGCACGCCGACGCCGCTCAAGAACCTCGCCACGATCACGGCGCCCGAGCCCCGCCTTCTGAACGTGCAGCCCTTCGACCCCAATTCGGTGAAGGCGATCGAGAAGGCGATCCAGGAATCGGATCTCGGCCTCCAGCCTTCGAACGACGGGAAGCTGATCCGGCTCCCGATCCCGCAGCTCACGGAGGAGCGGCGGAAGGAGCTCGTCAAGGTGGTCCGCCGCTACGCCGAAGACGGCAAGGTGGCGATCCGAAACGTCCGCCGCGACGTCATGCGGCATCTCGAGGAGCTCGTCCGCAACGGCGAGGTCGGCGACGACGAGGAGCGCCGCGGGGAGAACCAGGTCCAGAAGCTGACCGACGAGCACACGAAGACGATCGACGAGCTCCTGAAGCACAAAGAAGCCGAGATCATGGAGGTATAGGGGCCGCGGCCCGCCCCGTGAACCTCCTCACGAAGATCCGAACGCTCGCCGGGGCTCGCTCGGCGGCGGAGCCGAGCCTCCCCGGGGTCGCGCGCTCGGTCGCGATCATCATGGACGGGAGCGGCCGCTGGGCCAGGCGGCGGGGCCTGCCGGTCGCGGCGGGTCACCGGGCGGGCACCCGTGCGCTCCGCCGGACCGTCGAGGCGGCGATCGACCTCGGGGTCGAATCCCTCGCCGTGTACGCGTTCTCGACCGAGAACTGGGGACGGCCGCCGGACGAGGTGGACGCTCTGATGGAGATCTTCGGCGAGACGATCGAGCGCGAGCTGCCGGATCTGGCGAAGGAGGGCGTGCGAACGCGGTTCGTCGGCCGGCGGGACCGCGCGCCGCTCGACCTCCGGGAGCGGATGGCCGCGCTCGAGGACGAGACGGCGGGGAACGAGCGACTCCAGCTCTGGATCGCGTTCGACTACGGCGGCCGCGCGGAGCTGGTCGAGGCCACGCGGCGGATCGTCGAGTCCGGCGTCGAGCCCGAGGACGTCGACGAGGAGCTCCTCGCCGAGCACCTCTACGCGCCCGACATGCCCGACCCGGATCTCCTCATCCGCACTTCCGGCGAGCTTCGCATCTCGAACTTCCTCCTCTGGCAGCTCGCCTACGCCGAGCTCGCCTTCGTCGACCGCCTCTGGCCCGACTTCGGCGAGGCCGATCTCCGCTCCGCACTGGAGGACTATGCGCGCCGCCGCCGCCGCTTCGGCGGGCGATAGAGACCGCGCGCCGAGCGGGTTCTGGTCGCGGATCCTCGTCGTCGCGGCTCTGCTCCCGGCGGTGCTCGGGCTCGTCTGGCTCGGGGGCTGGTGGGTCCTGGGGCTCGCCGCCGTCGCCGGGGCGATCGCGCTCCACGAGTACTTCGGGATGATCCGCGAGCTGCGGCCGCTCGCCCTGGCCGGCTTCGCAGGCTTCGCCCTCACGCTGCTCGGAGTGCAGCTCGGCGGCGTCGAGTGGATGCTCGCCGGGTTCACGGCGACCTTCGGCCTCGCGTTTCTTCTCCATCTCGTGGCGCGGACCCGAAGCTCGCCGACCGTCGCGGTCGCCTCGACGGTCATGGGCGCCGGGTGGATCGGACTCGGCCTCGGGTACCTCGTCCTCCTACGCGGGATCGCCGACCACGGGCACCTGGCGGCGTTCACCGTTCTCATCGCCGTCTGGGCGGCCGACAGCGCCGCGTACCTCGTGGGCCGGCTCATCGGGAGGCATCGGCTCGCCCCGGTCCTCTCGCCGGGCAAGACCTGGGAGGGCTTCGTCGCGGGGAGCGCCGCCGCGGTCTTCGTCGCCTTCGTCGCGCTCTACCGAACCGGCTTCGTCGACGGCTGGCGCTCGATCGTCCTCGGCTTCACGATCGCGCTCTCTGCCGCGCTCGGCGACCTCTTCGAGTCCGCGCTGAAACGCGACGTGGGCGTCAAGGACTCCGGGAGCCTGCTCGCCGGCCACGGCGGGATGCTCGACCGGATCGACGCGATCCTCTTCGCCGGCATCGCGTCGTACTACGTGATCCGCGCCTTCGGCGCCGCATGACGCGGGCGACCGTTGTTGTCGCGGCCGTCGTTTGCGTCCTGCCTGCGACAGGCTGCCGGCACGAGAGCTCTTCGGCGGGCTTCCGCGCCAGGGTCGCCGAGATCTGCGCGCGATATTCCGAGAAAGACAAGGCCATTCCGCGGTCGGGGGACGAGCTGCGCAAGTCGATACCACTCCTTCGCGCCGAGCTCCGTGAGTTGCGAGGCGTGAGGCCACCGAGCACTGCGGCATGGACGTACCGCCGCTGGCTGGCGGCCTTCGACTCAGTCGTTCGGGTGCTCGAGCACGAGCAGGTCGTCCTCGCCAGCGACAGCGCGCGCCTCGATGCGGCGTTCAAGAGGGTGGACAAAGCGCCGGTTCGGCCGCTGACCCCGGAGGAGCTCAAGCACCCGACCGAGGCGATCCTCTCCCAGGCTCTGGAGCCGCTGCCCGAGTGGCACGCGTTCGTCCGTCATTCGAGAACGATCATCCGGCAGGCGAACAAGGCGGGTCTCCGGTTTGCGCTTCTGGGTCGCCGTCTGAGCCTGGGCCAGTGCATGCGGTAGCTCGAGGCGTAGAAGGCGACGCGCCGCTTCCCCCACCGGATGCGCAGCTTCCGCGCCGGTGTCTGACACCGGGACTTGGCTCGTGGGGCCACGGACGAAGGGTCGTAGGGTGCGGCCAGCGCCCTAGACTGAGCGGGTGAAACGGATCGCCCTTCTCGGCGCCACGGGGTCGATCGGTCGTCAGGCGGTCGAGATCGTCACAGGCCGTCCGGAGCTCGAGCTCTGCGCCGCCGCGTCGGGCACGCAGCCGATCGACGGGCTCGCCCCGCTCACGCAAGTCGGGGGCGACCTCACGGAGCTGCTCGAGCGTGCGCAGCCCGATCTCGTCCTGAACGCCGTCGTCGGCTTCGCCGGTCTGCCCGCGACGCTGTGGTGCCTCGAGCACGGCGTCGACCTGGCGCTCGCGAACAAGGAGAGCATCGTCGCGGGCGGCGACCTCGCCACAGCGGCGCAGGCGCGCGGCAAAGGGCGCCTCCTCCCGGTCGACAGCGAGCATTCCGCCCTCCACCAGTGCCTCGAGGGCCGCGCGCCCGAGACGATCGACTCGATCGTCATCACCGCCTCCGGCGGCCCGTTCCGCGGACGCACGCGCGAAGACCTCGCGGACGTGACACCGCAGGAGGCCCTCGCACATCCGACGTGGAACATGGGCCCGAAGAACACGGTGGACTCCGCAACCCTCGCCAACAAGGGGCTCGAGCTGATCGAAGCGCACTTCCTCTTCGACCTCCCGTACGACCGAATCGAGATCGTCGTCCACCCGACGTCGGTCGTCCACGGCCTCGTCCGCCTCCGCGACGGCGCCGCGCTCGCGCACCTCGGCTACCCGGACATGCGCGTTCCGATCTCGTACGCGCTCACCTACCCGGACCGCGCCGCCACTCCGATCCCGCCGCTCGACCTCGCCTCGGGTCTCACGCTCGAGTTCTCCGCGCCCGACCTCGAGACGTTCCCGCTCCTCGCTCTCGCGCGCGAAGCAGGGGAGCGGGGAGGCACGTACCCATGCGCCTTCAACGCGGCGAACGAGGTCGCGGTGGCCGCGTTCCTCGACGGCAGGCTCCCGTTCCTCGGCATCGCCGAGGTCGTCGAGGAGTCGCTCGCCGCCGCCGACGGCGCGCCCGCGCGCGACCTGGCCGAGCTCGCCGAGGCCGACGCGGCAACGCGCCGTGTCGCGGAGCGGGGGCTCCAGCCCGCGTGAGCACGCTCGTCGCGATCCTCGGGCTCGGGTTCCTGATCCTCATCCACGAGGCAGGTCACTTCTTCACGGCCCGGTTGGTCGGGATGAGCCCGCGCCGCTTCTACCTCGGCTTTCCACCGGCGCTCGTGAAGTGGGAGCGGAAGGGGATCGAGTACGGCCTCGGATCGATCCCGCTCGGCGGCTACGTGAAGATCCCCGGGATGCACCGTCCGGCGCCGTCGGACGTGGACGTGTACTTCGCCCGGGCGATCTCCGAGCGGCCGCAGCTCTTCCCCGTCACCGCCGCGCTCCGCCGCCGGCTCGAGGAGGGCGACATGGAAGGCGCGAAGCCCGAGGTGGACGCGCTCCAGCGCGAGCTCGCAGCCGCGCTGGTCTCGCCGGGCGCACGACGAGCCGCCGACCGCGGCATCCAGGAGCTCCGCGACGGGCTCGGCGGGGATGCGTACTGGCGCCAGCGCGCCTGGAAGAAGATCGCAGTCATCTTTGCCGGGCCCGGGACCAATCTGCTGCTCGCGATCGCGCTCTTCACGATCCTCTTCATGATCGGCGGCGGGCGAGCCACCGCCACCGTCGACGACGTGCTCCCAAGTCATCCGGCGGCCCAGGCCGGACTCCGGCCGGGCGATCGCATCATCGAGATCAACGGGGCGCCCGCGGCGGCCGGTCAGATCCGCGACCGGATCGCCGCGTCGCACGGCAAGCCGCTGGTGCTGGTCGTCGTGCGGGACAGGCGGTTGAAGAGGATCGGCCCCGTCCGCCCGAAGATCGAGGCGGGCGCGTACAGGCTCGGATTCGTTCTCCGCGGAGCAGGGCTCGGATTCCCCACGGCGGCCTGGGAGGCGGTGAAGCTCACCGGCCGCGCGACCGGGCGGATCGTCACGTCGCTCGGCAGCCTCGTGCACCGCCAGGGACGCAAGCAGATCTCGAGCCCCGTGGGGATCGTGCAAGGCTCCTCCAACGCGCTGC
>VAYE01000162.1 GCA_005883235.1 Actinomycetota bacterium | reverse complement strand
CGACGATCGCCATGTGCTGGTTCGTGCGGCGGAACTCGGCGAGCAGCGCCGCAAGGTCCTTGGTCTCGGGGACGATGTGCGCCGGGCGCGTGATCTCCTCGACCTTCACCTCGTGCATGCCGCGATCGCGCAGCGCACCGAAGAGGTCGCGGACGTGCAGGATGCCGACGACGTTGTCGAGCGACTCCCGGTAGACCGGGTAGCGCGTGTACGGCGAGTCCATCACCGCCTCGAGCGCCTGCTCCGGCGGCAGATCGACCGACAGCGCGACGACCTCCGGGCGCGGGACCATCACGTCTGAGGCCTCCTTGTCGGCGAAATCGAAGACCTTGTAGAGCATCTCCTGCTCGTCCTCCTCGATCTCGCCGTGCTCCGTGGAGACGTTGAGCAGCATCTTCAGCTCCGCTTCCGAATGCACCTCCGTCTCCGCGCCCGGCGGATCGAGACCGAGCAGGCGGAGGACGACCTCGGTCGAGCGCTGAAGGATCCAGATGAGTGGCCAGGCGAGCGTGAAGAACGCCCGGACCGGCGCCGCGACGACGAGCGCCGTCCCTTCCGAGTGCCCGAGCGCGACGCCCTTCGGGACGAGCTCGCCGATAACGACGTGGAAGAACGTGAGGAGGAGGTACGCGAGCGCGACCGCGACCGCCGTCGCCATCACCGGGTCGAAGGCGCGCGTCAGCGTGTGCTCGCCGAGGGCACCGATGGCCAGGCTCGTGAGCGTGACGCCGAGCTGCATGGCGGCGATGAACCGCGGCGGGTCGGAGACGGTCTGGAGCACCGTCCTCGCGCGCCGGTCACCCTCGTGCTCGAGCTCGACGATTCGCGTGCGGCGCGCAGTCACGAGGCCGTACTCGGCCGCCACGAAGAATGCGTTCAGGAGGATCAGCGCCGCGACGGCGAGAAGCTCGAACAAAAGGGTCACGCCCCGACCCCCGGGGCGCCGGAACTAGGCGGGATCTCGTCGTCCAACTACGTCGCAGTATAGGCAAGGACGCGGCTGTTCCCGGCCCGCCGGGCCGCGCCCGTGAGGACGAGGCGCTCGAGGTGCGAGAGCGTCTCGGCGACGGCGAACCGCCGCTGCGTCGGGGAGAGATCCTCCCCGAAGAGCCGCATCGAGACGTCGTAGCCGGTCAGCGGCTCGGGTCCGAGCGCTGTCTGCGTCTCCTCCAGACGGCGCCGGTGGTGCTCGAGGAGCTCGCGGGCGCGGTCGGCCGGGTTCCGAACGGGCTCGCCGTGACCCGGGTACGCCACGCCCGGACCGAGCTCGACGATCCGTCGGAGGGTGCTGAGATAGTCGCCGAGCGGGTCGGGCCGGCTCTCGGGGTAAAGCCCGACGGCGGGCGAGATCTTGGCGAGCAGGATGTCGCCGCAGACGAGGACGCCGTGGCGGAGGAGCGCGATGTGACCGTCGGCGTGTCCAGGCAGCCAGAGCACCTCCCAGCCGTCGACACGATCGCCTTCCCGGAGAAGCTGCGGCTCGCGGACGAAGCGGATGAACGGCGCGACCGCATGCCCTTGCTCGACGAGGTCGTCGGCGACGGCGTCCGGGACGCCGTGCGAGCGGAACCAGGCCGCCATCCGCTCCGGCCAGTCCGCCGAGCCCCACACGCGGACGCATTGCTCGTAGTCGAGCCCGAGCTGGTGCACTAGTGCACTAGTCGCGTCGGCGGCCCGCTGCGCCCCGCCGACGTGGTCGGGGTGCATGTGCGTGAGGACGATCGCGTCGACGTCGAGGCCTCTCCAGGCCTCGTCGTCACTCGGGAGGCCGAGCCCCGCGTCGACGAGGATCCGACCCTCGTCGCCCTCCAGCAGGTAGCAATGCACGTGCCGCGGCCCGGTCTTCAACGGGAACGTGATGCGCGTAACGTCCGAACCGAACGGACGTTCTATACTGCCTGCTCCGCCCATGCGCGCCGAGTATCGCGAAGAGCCCTGCCGCAGCGCCCTGAACGGGGTCAAGGGGATGGCCTTCAAGTGGTCGCTCAACCCCTACATGGGGTGTGTGCACCAGTGCACGTTCTGCTACGTCCGCGCCTTCGAGCGCCGCGCCGACCGGCCATCCGACGACCGCTACGGACGGGCGATCCGGGTCAAGACGAACGTCGTCGAGGTGCTGCGCCGCGAGCTGGCGCGGGCGTCGTGGGCAAGCGAGACAGTGGTCGTCGGCGCGGCGACCGATCCCTACCAGCCGGCCGAAGGGCGCTACCGCCTCACGCGCGGCTGCATCGAGGCGCTGGCAAACGCCCGGAACCCGTTCTCGATCATCACGCGCGGGCCGCTGATCGTCCGTGACGTCGACGTGCTCGTCGAGGCCGCGCGGCGGGCCGACGTGAGCGTGACCTTCTCGGTGCCGACAGTCGACACCGAGGTCTGGCGGAAGACCGAGCCTGGGACGGCGCCGCCGCGCCAGCGACTCCGCGCTCTGTCGCGGCTCGTCGGCGCGGGTGTGAAGGCGTCGGTCGGGATGGCGCCGCTCCTGCCCGGGATCTCGGATCGTCCGGAGCAGCTCGCCGAGGTCGTGCGCGCAGCCCGCGACGCCGGCGCCTGCGGGATCTGGGCCAACGTCCTGTTCCTGCGGCCGGGAACGCGCGAGCACTTCCTCGAGAACCTGGCCCGCGACTGGCCGGAGCAGCTCGAGCGCTACGAGCGGCTCTATGCCGGCCGCGCCTACCTCGGCGACCAGGAAACCAAGCCGAGGCGCGCCGCCGTGGCGGAGCTCGCCCGCGAGGTCGGGATCGCCGACCGGCGCGGAGTGAAGCTACGTCCGCCGGCCGAGCCGGAGCAACTCGTGCTGGCCGTCTGATCTCGACGACACGTCTGGAGCCGATGCATGAGGAACCCTCTGCAGGTAGTGAAAGGGATACTGTTTCTCGCCCTCGTACCGATATTCGCGCTGCTCTCATTCGAGTCGCTCAGCAAGCTCTGGGGGCGCCAGGACAGTCCTTCGTGGATCTACATCGTCTACGGGTCCGTATCGGGGCTCCTGACGATTCTCTGCCTGACTCTTTTCGCGAGATCGCTCCGGCGGCACTGATTCACCCGCGCTCGCTGCGACTGCAGGGCGACGCCGCGTAGCGGCGGCCGAGCACCGCCGTACAATCCCGCGCACGATGGCGACTGCGGGCGACATCACCTGCCTGATCGTCGACGACCACGAGGTCGTGCGCGAGGGACTCCGCCTCTCGCTCTCCCGGGCGCCGCACATCCGCGTGATCGGCGAGGCCGCAGACGGGGCGAGCGCGGTGGCGCTCGCCGAGCGGCGCCGGCCCGACGTCGTGATCATGGACGTCCGCATGCCCGGGATGGACGGGCTCGAGGCGACGAAGCTCCTCACCGACAAGCTTCCCGAGACGGCCGTCCTCATCTTCACCGCCTACAGCGAGCGCTCGCTGCTCGGTCGCGGCCTCGAGTCGGGCGCGAAGGGCTACATCCTCAAGGAGGCGCCGCACCAGACGCTCCTGCGGGCGATCGAGAAGGTCGCGGGCGGCGAAGGCTACGTCGATCCCGCGCTCATGCCCGCCTTCCTGACCGGCAAGGAGAAGGACGAGATGCTGACCTCGCGCGAGCGCGAGATTCTCCAGCTCCTCGCCGACGGGATGTCGAACGCAGACGTGGCCGCGAAGCTGTTCATCAGCCAGGAGACGGTGAAGAGCCACGTCCGCCACATCCTCGCCAAGCTCGAGGCGGACACCCGCACCCACGCAGTCGCGATCGCGCTGCGCGAGGCGATCATCGACTAGCCGGAGTGGAGGTTAGGATCGATCCCCTGGGCCGGATGGCGGATCTCGCTTCCGAGACGGCGATGTTCGTCCGCTTCGCCTCCGGTTTGCGCGGCTACCTCCGCGGCAGCGACACCGAGTCCGAGGCCCGTACCAGGCTCGAGGAGAGGCTCGCCTCGCGGGGCCAGGCGCTGCTCTCCGAGCTGGCGCGCGCGGTGTACGACCGGCCTGAGAGCCCGTACAACGCGTTGCTCCGTCGTGCAGGCGTCGAGCTCGGCGACCTCGACCGGCTCATCCGGGAGAAGGGCGTCGAGGGCGCGCTCGCCGAGCTCTACGACGCGGGCGTCTACGTCACGGTGGACGAGGCGAAGGGGTACGTGCCGATCGAGCGGCCTGGCCTGACGCTGGAAACGGCTCCGTCAGATTTCGACAATCCGCGCCTGGTGAAGCACTTCGAGGCGCGGAGCGGCGGCTCGGGCGGCAAGCCGCGGCCGATCACGGGCAACCTCGACCTGCTCGCCGAGACGGCGGGCGACTCGAAGCTCTTCCAGGCGACGTTCGGTCGAAGCGGCGAGGCGTATGGCTACTGGTATCCGGGCCCACCGGGCAGCGGCCTGCAGGCCGTGCTCATCTCCTCGAAGATCGGCTGGCCGGTCCAGCGGTGGTTCACGCCGACGAAGCTCGACGCCCGTGGTCGCTTGCTGACGGCGACAGCTTGGGCCGCTTGCCGGCGCTGGGGGACGCGGTTCCCCTGGCCGGAGCATGTTCCCCCGGACGCCGCGTCGGCGATCGCGCGCTGGATCGCAGAGCAACGTGAGGTCGGCACAGTGGGCTTCGCCTGCACGCCGAGCTCGGGCGTCCGCATCTGCGACGCCGCGCGCGAGGCGGGGCTCGACATCTC